>CALIRN010000378.1 GCA_938042265.1 uncultured Eubacteriaceae bacterium | reverse complement strand
TGGTGCGGTTGCCATACTTTCTATGGACGAATATAAGGGCAAAACCGCTTACTTTGGTGGTATTAACAATGCTAAATTCAGGCAGAAGGTTGTTCCCGGCGACACATTAAGGCTTGAGGTTGAAATTGTCAAGCTTAAAAAGGTGGCAGGTATCGGCAAGGGTACTGCATATGTAGGCGACAAAAAGGTTGCCGAGGCAGAGCTTACCTTTATGTTAGGTTAAGGAGAGGATATAATGGATTTGTTTAAAAAGAAGTATGTTTCTCTTAACGGAAATGAAGAAGCAAAACAGGAAAAAAACGGTATATTAGGAGGTCTTTTCTCAAAAAAAGAGGAGGCTCCTGCACCTAAAAAAGAGGAGGAAATTCCGGCAGGCTGCGTTAAGTGCCCTGATTGTGGTGCGATTTATGAAAAGAAGGAGCTTGGTGCTCTTAAAATATGTCCAAAGTGTGCAAGGTACTACAGACTTAACTGTAAGGAAAGGGTAAGACAGATTGCAGATAAGGATACCTTTGAGGAGTTTGACAGAACAATGCAGGCGAAAAACCCTCTTAACTATCCGGGCTATGAGGAAAAAATAGCAGGTATGCAGGAAAAGACAGGCTTAAAGGATGCAGTGATTACAGGTGTTTGTAAAATCGGCGGCTTTCCTGCCGTGCTTGGCGTAATGGACAGCGGCTTTATTATGGCATCAATGGGCTCCGTTGTGGGTGAAAAAATAACCCGTGCCTTTGAGTATGCCACAGAGCATAAGCTCCCTATCGTGATTTTTACCTGCTCCGGCGGTGCAAGAATGCAGGAGGGTATTGTTTCACTTATGCAGATGGCAAAGGTTTCCGCTGCCGCTGCAAGACATTCCGAGGCAGGCTTACTGTATTTAACGGTACTGACCGACCCTACAACAGGCGGTGTTACCGCAAGCTTTGCCATGCTTGGCGATATTATATTATCTGAGCCGAAGGCTCTTATAGGTTTTGCCGGCAGACGTGTTATTGAGCAGACTATTAAGCAAAAGCTGCCTGATGAGTTCCAGCGTGCGGAGTTTTTGCAGGAGCATGGCTTTGTTGACAAGATTGTGGACAGAGAGGCGCTGCCTTACACTATAAGGGATATTCTTAAAATTCATTCGGGAAAGGGCGGTGAGGTATGATGCCGGCTTATGATAAGGTAAAAATTGCACGTAAGGTATCAAGACCTACTGCACTTGATTATATAGAGCATATTTTTGAGGGCTTTATTGAGCTGCACGGCGATAGATGCTATCGTGATGATAAGGCTATCGTCGGCGGTCTTGCCTTTTTAGGCGAAACACCCGTAACCGTTATCGGTATACAAAAGGGTAAAAATATGGAGGAAAATATCGCCTGCAACTTTGGTCAGCCTCATCCCGAGGGCTACAGAAAGGCGCTCCGCCTTATGAAACAGGCTGAAAAGTTTGGCAGACCCATAATCAACTTTATTAACACCAGCGGCGCTTACTGCGGTATAGGCGCTGAGGAAAGAGGTCAGGGCGAGGCTATCGCTAAAAACCTTATGGAAATGGCAGCTCTTAAGGTGCCTACAATCTCTATTGTAATTGGTGAAGGCGGCAGCGGCGGCGCACTTGCACTTGCCGTAACCGACAGGGTTTGGATGCTTGAAAACTCCGTATATGCCGTATTAAGCCCTGAGGGCTTTGCAAGTATCCTTTGGAAGGACGCCAAAAGGGCAAAGGAGGCGGCAGACCTTATGAAGATTACTGCTGATGACCTGCTTGAAATGGGCGTTATTGAAAAAATCATCAAGGAGGTTGACGGCGGATGTCAGAATGATTTTGGCTTTACCGCTAACCTTATAAAGGGCAAGCTTGAGCTTGAGGTACCTGCTCTTATGCAGAAATCCACCGAGGAGCTGCTTAATGAGAGATATGAAAGGTTTAGAAAGTTCGGCGAGTTTACAGAGTAAAAACTTATGCGGCGCTGCCTGTTGGGCGGCGCCTTTTTGCATAAATTATTATTGTGCACATATAATATAACCAACAGAGTAAGCCTCCGCTTATAAAGCGGAGGGGCTTACTCACACATTTAGTTGGAGCGTAAGCTCCAACTGAATGTGAATGACGAAGGCATTTGTTGGTTATGAGTACGCAGCGTAAGCGGAGTACGAATACTCATGATACAGCAGAGTAAATCCCCCGCTTATAAAGCGGAGGGGCTTACTCACACATTAAGCTCCAACTGAATGTGAATGACGAAGGCATTTGTTGGTTATGGGAGAACCGGAAAGAAATCCGGCAGGCTTGGCTGTTTTTGCCGCAAGCAAAAATTCTGAAATACGCAGTGTAAGAGGAGTATGAATTTCTTTATAGTAATTACAAGGTGGAAATAAATGCTTATAATAGGTAGAAACTGATACAAAAATGAAACGGGTGATGTGTTTTGGCTTCAGTCAGAGGCAGGCGCAGAGGACGCAGACCCTTAAGGCGCGACAGGGTTAACCGCCGCAGTTATGCCTTAAAGGGTATATTTATATTAATATTAATAATCGGCGGATTTGCCGTGTCGGGCGGCAAGTCGCGCTTAATAAGGGAAACTGTGCCTGCCTATGCACAGTTTTATGAGCTTGCACAGGCAAAGCTTGAAAGGAGGGAAAATATTGCGCAGTCCGACACCGATATTGCAGCATTAAAGGATTTAAGTGTGTTGAGAAATAAGTATTATTCGGTAGATAAAAAAACGGGCATGACAGCGTCAATGTTTGATGTAGATAAGCTGATGTCAAGGGATGTACATATTGACAAAAGCCTTTTTCAGCCAAAGGTACTTATTTTTCATACCCATGCTCATGAAATGTATGCCGACAGTACTGAGGGTGGCGGTGTTGTGGGAGCAGGGGAGCTGTTAAAGGAAACCTTGGAAAGGGAATATGGCATAAAGTGTTTGCACATAACGGAAAGCTTTGATACGGTGAACGGTGAACTGCAGATTTTAGGCGCCTATGAGAGAATGGAGCCGCGCATAAAAGAGATTTTAAAGGAAAACCCCTCAATTGAAATGGTTATAGACCTGCATCGTGACGGTGTTGGTGAAAATGTAAGGCTTGTCAGTGAGGTTGACGGTGAAGAATGTGCCAAGCTTATGTTTTTTAATGGCTTATGTCAAAAGATAGGCTCAGACGGTGTGCTTCGTCAGGCTGACGGTCTGGAAAACCCTTATGTTGAGGATAATCTTGCCTTAAGCCTTAAGGCACAGATGTGTGCCAATGAGCTTTATCCCGGCTTAACCAGAAAAATATATCTTAACGCCTACCGCTATTCCCTGCATATGAAGCCTATGAGTATGCTTATTGAGCTGGGCGCTCAGACCAATACGGAGGCAGAGGTACATAACAGCGTTATAAAGCTTGCAAAAATATTATATGAAACATCCTTTAAGTAGAGCCGCAAATATAACGCGGCTCTCTTTTTTATGATATCCAAAACCGCAATATAATCTAATTGATTGCAATTGTGTATTTTGCAAAGTGGTGCGTACAGCTTTTTTATGCAAAAAAAATATGTATTGTTGAATAGTGTTAATAAATCCCCGTTAAATTTGATTAATTTCACGAATTTAATTAAAATGATTTTCTCATTATTGACTATTATGAATAAAAGGTATAAACTGTAAAATATGTAAAAAGGCATAGCTGAGGCATATTTCATGGCAATGGAAATGCCGCAGATAAAGCCTTATATTGCACAGATAAAAAAGTCCCGTGCAATAATGCATAAGCACAGTAAGGCTGTGAATATGCGGCATCGGTGGCGGCATCTTCCCAGTTTATTTTGTTGCCGTCGGTATAGGGTTATAAATTAATCAAGGAGGAAAAAAAGATGAAAAGAGTTTTCACAAAACTCGTATGCGCAGCTTTAGCGTCAGTTATGACCATATCCTGCGCACCGGTCGCTGACTTTGGTTTCATGCCGGCATTGGCGGTTGAAACGGCAGCAGCAACGATTACAGCTCAAGCTGATGGTTGGCACGAAACAGCTTATGTTGAGTGGTTACCTGTTACAGGAGCAACAGCTTATGATGTTTATGTGAAATCCAGCGGTGGTTCATATACACAGCTGGATAGTGAATTGGTTCGCCAGTACAACACCTTTTGGCGCGCTGATGCATTAGGGCTTGCGAAAGGCACATATAATATGAAGGTTGTTGCAAAAAACAGCTCAGGTGCAGAGGTTGCAACTTGGGAATCGGCCTCGGTGACTGTAGATAACTACATTCGTGATGGCTTTGCTTTTTCAGACGGCGGCAGCAGTTCAGGTGCATATAATGATGACGGTACTTTAAAAAGCGATGCAGTTATTTTTTATATAACAGATGACAATAAAGATACCATTACCTTTGATGTTGTAACCGGTTCCAGTGATAAAACAACAACATGTACAGGCATGGGTCCTATTATTAAGGCGCTTGAAAAGGGCTATGAAACAAGACCAATGGTTTTTCGCTTTATTGGACAGGTTAATGACCCTGTTTCAGAGCAAAGCTTGCAGCAGATTGATATTAAAAGAGCAGTTAACCCTATTACAATAGAGGGTGTAGGCAATGATGCTTTTGCGCATTTTGGTTTTAACCTTGTTGAAGCCAATAATCTTGAAGTAAGGAACATGGGCTTCAAGGATATGACAACTGTAGACGAGGACGGTGTTACAATAAAAAGTGCAAGCCAAAGAATTTGGGTACATAACTGTGACTTCTTTTACGGCGGTGCAGGCAGTGATAAGGATCAGGCAAAGGGCGACGGTTCAGTTGACCTTAAGGAGACTTCAACAAAAATTACTGTTTCCGATAACCATTACTGGGATTCCGGAAAGGTAAATCTTTGTGGTTTGGGCGAAACTGCGGATTATGAAATTACATATGCAAGAAACTGGTTTGACCATTCCGACTCAAGACATCCCAGAGTAAGGACAGGCTCGGTACATGTTTACAACAACTACTATGACGGTGTTGCAAAATACGGTGTTGGTGCTTGTACAGGCTCATCAATCTTTGTTGAGGGCAATTATTTCAGAAATACTTCAAAGCCGGTAATGAGTTCAATGCAGGGTACCGATGCTGCGGGTTCCGGCACCTTCTCAAGTGAAGATGGCGGTATCATAAAGATGTATGATAATATTATGGTTGGCATCTACACATTTATTGAGGCAAACGATAATGGAACTTTGGTGCAAAACTCTGACGGCTACACTGTATCAAACAGGACGGATACAGTACCTTCTTCACTGACAACAGTTCAGGGCGGTACTTCATATAATAACTTTGATACCTTAAGAGATTTGGGCGTTACAGCATCAGGTGTACTTGCAGCAAAAGATGTTCCCGCTTATGTAACGGCAAATGCGGGACGTATTAACGGCGGTAATTTTAAGTTTACATTTGATGATTCGGTAGATGATTCTGATTACAATGTAAACACTGCACTTGACAGTGCGCTCGATGCCTATACATATCAAGCGGATACTGATAATGTAAGCAGTAAAAGTGCAACAGGCATTGACGGCAGCAGCTTCTATCAGGATAGACAAAATACGTACACAGCAAAGGTTTCAACCCTTGCAACAGAAACAGATCCTTCGGGTAATAAGGCAACAGGCGGAGGCGGTACGGTAACAAGTGACCTTACTGCTCTTGATGCGGGAACCTATACTGCAGCAACTATTGTAAGTGATACGGAAAGATTTACCGTAAGCAGCAACAAGGCACAAACAGCAGGTCAGCTTAAAATTGACAGTGGATACGTTGCGTTTAAGGTGAATGACGGCGCTACCGTAACGGTTAATTATAAGTGCGGTTCATCATCAGGTTCAAAGACAGCAGCAGTTATACTTAATGGTCAGACTGCTCCTTCTATTGCAGCCGGTGGAGCAGCACAGGATTTTACCGTATCAGGTCTTTCTGCAGGTACTTACCTGATTACTGCTACACAGACAGGCAGTTCATCAGCGCAGATTTCATCAATTACGGTTGCCTATGGCTCTACATCAGTTACGGAGGGCATATCAGAAACTACTACAGCTTCAGCAGAAGATACTACTAAAGAGGCTTCAACGGAAACTACAACCTCTGCACCTGTTGTTGTTCCTACAGGCGGAGTGAGCCACAACTTTACCGAAAACGGTACAAGCAGTACCTTCTACACTATTACGGGTAGTCTTTCAACGGCTAAGGGTACTGTAACCTACAACGGACTTACTCTTACACAGTGCTTAAAGATGGAATCAAGTACAAGTATTACTTTTAATTCTGCATCAGCAGGTACGCTTACACTTGTGTTTGGCGGTGATACGGCAGCAAGCGGCAAAACCGTTAAGATTGACGGAACCGGCTATACGGCTGACAGCAACGGTATAGTAACTGTGGATGTTGAGTCAGGTGCTCATACAATAGCTAAGGGTGACTCAATCAACCTTTATTATATGAACTTTACAAGTGACAGTGCCGATACAACTGAAAGCACAACAGAGACAACTACATTAACCACAACCGAGAGTACTACTAAGGCAACCACAACTGAGAGTACAACCGAAAGCACAACTCAGGCTCCCGTATCCGATAAGGTACAGGTTAACCACAATAATGGCAGCTACTCATTTACAACTGCCAATAAGGGTACACTTACTACAGACAGCAGCTATGGAGGCGCTTATGCAAACCTTGCTTCAAGTGACAACAATGTTGTAATTTCTGCTGATGGTGCAGTGCTTACAGATACAAGTGTTAAGAGTGCTGACGGCAGCTTTGCAGGCTACTCAACAGACCTTACAATGCCTCTTGGCACAACCTATACAAGCGGAATTTTAACCATTGAGGGTAAGGTAACGCCATCTGTTTCGGCAAGCAAGTGGGCATATATAGATATACAGGGTGATAACGGCTCAGTGCTTAAAATAGGTACTGATGACAGCAAGAAGAATGCAATTTCCTCTTCAGTTGACAGCTCAAATAATAATGTATATGTAAGCAGTACTACAACAAGTACAGCATCTGCAATATCCTATAAGGCAGTGCTTGACCTTACAAATAAAACCGCAACGGTTACAATGGGCAGTAATACACTTACAACAGCCCTTGTAAATACAAGCGTAAGCAAGATTGTTTCAACCACATCAAAGGGCAGCGCAAGAAATATTACGGTGGGCGATATTACCGTAACCTATGAGGCAGGCAGCGTAACACCTTCCGTTATCAGGGGCGATGCCAACGATGACGGAGTGGTTGACAAAAATGATGTAATGCACATACTCCAGTATGTTGTTCATAAAATTTCAGCAGTAAATAATCCTGAAGCTGCTGATGTAACAGACGACGGTAAGGTTACATCAAGAGATGCCAACAAGATTATGAAGGCTATACTTAATGGCACAACTGCAGATCTTTAATCAAACGGTTTAAAATTACCTGAGATTATATAAAAGTTTAAATTAAGGGTTTATCTTATCAGGCTTATGCTCCGTGCAAAGCGGAGCGTAAGCAAATATATAAGGAGGAAATAAAATGAAGAAAGTGTTTTCAAGGCTGGTAAGCTCTGCACTTGCCGCAGTAATGCTTACCTCAGGTCTTGTAATAACAACACCCGTTTCGGTTTTGGCAGCGCCTGCCTTTACAAGCACAGGCGGCTGGAATGAAACAATCTATGCACAGCTTTCGGGTGTAAGCGATGCAGATGTAACGGGTGTTTCTTACAGCGGTACAGTGTCAGGCTCTCTTACGGGAGAGGATCTGCAGTACCTTGTAAGGGATAACAATGGCGGTGTACGCATTGATATTCCGGGTTTAACGGCAGGTACATATTCACTTACCGTTACAACAGCAAGCGGCAGTGTTACTCAAAGCAATATTGTTGTCCCTGAGCAGGACCGTTCGGGCTATGCGCATTACAACTATACTGATGGTGTAGGCGCATACAATGATGACGGTACACTTAAGGCAAATGCAAAGGTGCTTTATGTAACCGATGAAAATAAGGATACGGTAACAATTACTTCTAAGGATGGTACAACTGTTAAGGGTATCGGACATATTTTAAATTCAGCAGGTAAGGATAACGGAACGGGAGTAAACTCAAAGGGCGGTCTCCCAAACAACAATGCCGGCATAATTGCCAAGCTTGCTGAGGATGGTACACCTCTTGTAGTGAGAATTATTGGTAACGTAACATCTCCTGACGGTGTAACTGCTTTTGACTCTGTTGATTACGGCGGTTCATTAAATGATAACGGCTTTATGGTAAGAATGCAGGGCGGCAAGGATATTACTGTTGAGGGTATAGGAACCGATGCTACCATTAACGGCTGGGGTATCCACTTTATATGTGATACTGCAGGCGGAGCTAAAGGCTATGGAAAGAGCTTTGAGACAAGAAACATTACATTCAGAAATGTACCCGAGGATTGCCTGGGTATGGAGGGCCAGTATGAAAGCTCTAAGCTGACGCCTGTTGAGAGATGCTGGGTACACAACTGTTCCTTCTATGCACCAAGCATTGCAAACCCTGCCGAGAGTGATAAGGCAGGCGGCGATGGTGCCTGCGATTTCAAGAGAGGTATGTATTTTACAAACAGCTATTGCTACTATGAGGGTTATCATAAGACTAACCTTGTAGGCTCAGGCGACAGTGACGCGGCAGGTCCTCAGTATCATTTAACATATCATCACAATTACTGGAAGAACTGTGAGTCAAGAGGTCCTCTTGCGCGTAAGGCTAATATTCATATGTACAATAATGTTTTTGAGGGACAGACCTCATATTGTATGAATCCAAGAGTGAATGCCTATATTTTCTCTGAATATAACCTGTTCTATCAGTGCAAGAACCCTATAACACTTGACAGCGGCGGTGTTGTAAAGAGCTATAATGACTCCTTCTCAGGATGTATAGAGGCTAATGAGGGTACAATAGTTGACAGCAAGAGTACTACGGTATCAAGCAGCTGTGCTTATGCTAACTTTGATACAAACAGCTCGGTGAGCTATATTCCTTCGGGTGATTATGAATTACAGGAGGATGTGACTGCGGCAAAGGCGGTTGTACTTGCGGAGGCAGGCGTTATGGCTGAGGATCCTGTATCTGCCGAGGAGGTTAATACCTCTATACTTTCAAGCGACAGGCAGCCTACGGCTTCAGTACAGTTACCTTATAAGCATGACTTAAACAGCAGCTATGTAACAGCTAAAAGCTGTATTTTGGATAATGTTATATTTAATGTAAATAAAATAGATGCTTCCATGGTAAGCACAACAACTGATGAAATCGGTCAGAATATCGTATTTAATGTAAACACCGCAGTCAATATTACAATTACAGACGGCGGCGCTACATATCCGGTAGTGCTTATTAATGACAGCGGAGTTGAATATCTTACAGGCAGCGGTACGGCTTATAATGTGCCTGCAGGTACATATATTATTCAGTCAAGCGGCTTCCAGGCTGCAAAAAGCGGTTCACCTGCAAAGTTCAAGGAGGCTAAGATTTCATATCTTGCAATTGAGGCTTATGATCCTACAGCGCCTACGGTAACAGAGCCTACTACTCAGGCAACAACACAGGCTGTTGAAACAACCACTAATAAACAGGTAAGTGAAACTACAACAAGCAGTGACCAGAGTACTGAAACAACAACTCAGGGCAGTACTCCTATAACGGGCGGACAGTCACATAACTTTACAGCTAATGATACAAGCAGCAGCTTCTATACTTTTGCAGGCAGTACAACTACAAACAAGGGTTCAGTTGAGTATGGCAGCTTGGAGCTTACAAAGTGTCTTAAGATGGACAGCAGCGGTAAGGTTACATTTACCAACAGCAGTGCAGGTAAGCTGACACTTGTATTTAACTCAACAAATGATAACAATATAATAAAGATTGACTCAACTGAATACACAATACCTCAAAGCGGTATTGTAACCGCAGATGTTGATGCAGGTACTCATACCGTTGCCAAGTCAACAGGTGAGTCGCATCTGTTCTATATTAATTATGCAGATAATACCTCAGGTGAGGAAACAACGCAGGCAACCACTGAGGCAACCACAGAGGAAACAACAAAAGCAACAACGGAGGCAACTACTGAAACAACCACCGGAGAGCCTGATCCTGTAGATGGTGTAAAGGTAATTGTCGGTGATAATACAGGTGTTGTCGGTGATGAACTCACTGTTCCCGTTAAGATAACAGGTACAACAGTAGGCTGCTATACTGCTGAAATTACTTATGATAAGGATATGCTTACATTTGTAAGAGCAGAGGCAGGCAACAGCGATGACGGTATTGTGTTTGATTATAACGAGGATAATGATGCAATTATAGTAAGTGCAACAAATGCAAACGGCGTTGATACAAGCTTATTGTTCAATCTGGTATTTACGGCCAAGGCTGCAGGTACGGCAGCAGTAAATGTTACATTTACAGAGCTTTTAAATACGGAGGATGCTGAAATTACACCTGATGTAACAAACGGCTCTGTAGGTATTACAGACAGCACGGTTACCCCAACAAAGCTTGGTGATGTTGATAAGGACGGCGATGTTGACAGCATTGACGCAGCATTGCTCTTAAGACATATTTCAGGCATTGACGTTATTACTGACACAGTTTCTCTTGCAAATGCAGATTGTGACGGTATCAGCGGTATTGATATGCGTGATGTTATCTGGATACTTAATAATAAGACATCAGCGGAGGAAACGGGCTCTACAACTGAGGCAGCAACAGAGACAACAACAGCGGCAGTTGAATCTGGTCTTACTGCTCTTGAGGCGGCTGATTACTCAGTAGATACAATGATAAGCGATACCTCAAGATTTACCTTGCACAATACACAGAGTGACGGTCAGGTAAGACTTGCCGATACTGACTCTTATCTTGAGTTTGTTGTAAACGACGGTGCAAACGTAACAATTACTTACGAGTGCGCTTCAACAAATACAAACAAGACAGCGGCTGTTTGTATTAACGGACAGACCTCTCCGTATCTTGCGGGTAAGGCAGCGGCACAGGATTTTACCGTTACAGGTCTTTCTGCCGGTACTTATAGAATTACTGCTCTTGAAACAGGCGGTACAACAGCAAGAATTACAGCGCTCTCCATTTCCTACGGCGAGTATGTAACAAAGGCAACAACAGAAACTACTACTGAAACAACAACCGTAGCAACAACTGTAACAACAGAGGCTACCACTGCTTCAACAACAGAAACAACAGAGACTACTACAACTGCTGCTGTAGAGGGCGGCCTTGTAGCAGGCACATATACTTTAAATAAAGTTAATGTTGTAACCAATGGTATTACCGGTATGGATGCCTCAAAAATTTACAGCAGTGATTCGGGTGCTATAAAGGTAAGAGCAGGACAATACCTTACGGTTACTCCTGCGGTAAGCGGAACACTTACAATTACTTACAACGGCAAAGCACTGGTAATTGAGGACTCTGATGGAAATGCGCTTGCTACTTCCTCGGCTTCACCTTTCAGCTACAATGTAACTGCCGGTGTAACCTATAGAATTGACGGCAGTGACGCAGGAAACAATACAAACCTTACCGAGCTTACACTTGGTAACGGCAGTGTAGTACCAGAGACAACAACAGAGACAACAACTAAGAGTACAGATGCTACAACAACTACCTCCAAGCAGGAGAGCAGTTCTGAGACAACTACAAAGTATCAGGGCGGTAGCAGCGGCAGTGTAACACTTACCCCTGTTCCATCAAATGTAGTTGCAACTATATCAAGCAACAGTGCGGATGACTTTAAGGCTGCTCTTTCAACCCTTAACAGCAAGGGCGGTACTGTACTTATTGATACAAAGGAAATTACCATTCCTGCTTCCTACAAAAGTACATCACTTAAGCTGAGTGGCTCAAAGACGGCAGCACTGGTAGGTGTACAGCAGTCGGACGGTACATATCCTGTTATTAACTTTGCGGCGGCAAGAGATGCAGGCTCTACAAAGAGAGGTATTACCGTAAGCGGCAGCAATCAGATTATTCAGAACCTTATTATTGAGAGTGCGGGCGACAACGGTATCCTTGTTGACGGCGGTACCGATAACGTTATTGAACACGTTATTGCAAGATATAACGGTGATACCGGTATCCAGCTTTCAAACGATGCAACAGGCAATGTAATCAGGTATTGCTACTCCTACAGAAACTGTGACGTGGGTACTTACGGTGCAAATGCCGACGGCTTTGCTCCAAAGCTCGGTGCAAAGGATACAACCTTTGAGTACTGCTACTCATGGGATAATGCAGATGACGGTTGGGATTCTTACGATAAGGACAGCTTAACCTACAACCTGACATATACCAACTGTGCATGCTGGAACAACGGTGACCCGACCATTTTTACCGGGGAATACGATTATAATAACGGAAATGCGCTGGATACGGATTTACTTTTAGTAGAATTAATCAGCAAGAAGGATTCTTCTTTTGCAAGCAATTACAAAAAAGGAAAGTTCTCTCTGCCAGGCGGCAGCTTTATCAGTACCACACAGGGAACTTTAAGCATTGCAAACTGGAAAAGCAAATATGACGGCAATCCAAACGGATTTAAGTTCGGTTCAGTGAA
>CALIRN010000377.1 GCA_938042265.1 uncultured Eubacteriaceae bacterium | reverse complement strand
AATATCGCTGTTATTTGCAATAGAATAAGATGCAACATACCAATATGCCGTCACGTTGTTTAAAACATTACTTTGACTTCCATATTTGACACCTAATGATGAAGAAGCAAGTGTTCTTCTTATACCGCTATAGCTGGGATTTGGATCTGCACAATAAAAAGTATCTCCCTCGTAATCAGTTAAATATACGGCATGAGGCAAATTGCCGCAATATAGTTCAATACCCTCAGGGTGACTGTCTAATAATGACTTTAGGGCTGAAGCCGATATGCCTGATGTACTTGTATGTCGTACGGAAATACTATTTCCACCAATGCTATAATCAAACGACCAGTATAAACCCGACCCCGGTGCCCATGCAACAGAGCTTATTGAAGATTCTGTAATAGAGGTCCACAGGCTGTTTCCACTTAAATACATCCTGCCCCGCATCATCATGGCAGCAGAACTTAACGTACAAGTATAGCTTGTTTCCTGACATAAATATATTTCATTTGGCAGAGCAGCAGAGTACATTTGGAGCCCTTTAAGCTTTTCATCCTCCTCAAAATTTGGGTTATCCGGAGCCTCCCACACCCTTGCAGGCTCATATGTTCTTCCATAAGCATCAACATATAACGATGTCATATTTTCGTCATCAATTTCAAATTCCTGACCTGATGTTGAGATATCAACATTACCTTCTATTTCACCACTACGGTCTGAAGCAAAGGTAAAGTTTATATTTGAAGCCGTTAAAATCAATACCATAAATATGCTGATAAATTTTTTCATTTTACTATTCATCTCCCAATACATTTTATATTAAGTTATACCTTTTTGGCAATAGTATTTTACAGGTAAAATTTGAATTGACATATTGACTTTTATATAAAAAACAGATATAATATGTACAAGTAATTGTATACTTTTGCCATTAATATAAAGGTATACTTTAGTATCAATTTTTGTTCATATTTTTTATTTCATTAATAATCCTATAGTAAGTAGTCTGGCAGGCACCCATTATTCTCATTGCTTGCTTTTGAGTAATCTCCTTACGTTTAAACCTTTCATAAAGCTCCACATAATCCTCAGGTTTGTATTTTTTAGGTCTGCCAAATTTGACGCCCCTTACCTTTGCGGCGGCAATGCCCTCTGCCTGTCTTTGTCTTATATTTTTTCTCTCATTTTCGGCAACATAGCTTAAAAGCTGCAGTACCAAATCACTTATAAGAGTACCAAGCAAATCCTTATTTTGGGCAGTATCAAGTATGGGCATATCAATAACCGCAATATCGGCATTTTTTATCTTGGTTATTATCTGCCACTGCTCAATAATTTCATTATAATTTCTGCCCAGCCTGTCAATACTTTTAACCACCAGTACATCACCCCTTTTAAGCCTTTTCATAAGCCTTATATAATTTGTTCTGTTAAAATCCTTGCCGCTTTGCTTATCAATATAAATATTTTTTTCTATCACCTCTCTCTCCCTCATTGCTATAAGCTGCCTGTCCTCCTTCTGTTCCCTTGTGGAAACACGCACATATCCGTAAAGCATATATTCATCTCCTTATTTTTATCTTATAAAATATTTTAAGGCTACCATTGATAATTTTGAAAGTATAATTTTCCCTCATTGGGGCAACATTAACTTAAACCAAAATTTTGGAGGTATAGCTATGGCGTTAAATAAGGTAGAAATATGCGGAGTAAATACCGGTAAGCTGCCTATACTTAAAGAGGAGGAAAAGGCAGAGCTTTGGGACAGGCTGCAAAAGGGTGATATGCAGGCACGCAGTCAATATATATACGGTAATCTTCGCCTTGTACTGAGCATAATACAAAGATTTTCAGGCAGAGGCGAAAGCGCCGACGACCTTTTTCAGGTAGGGTGCATAGGGCTTATTAAGGCAATAAACAACTTCGATACCTCCCACAACGTAAAATTTTCCACCTACGCCGTACCCATGATAATAGGCGAAATACGCCGCTACCTGAGAGATTACAACAGTATCAGGGTATCACGCTCCATACGGGATACCGCCTACAAGGCATTGCAGATTAAGGAAAAGCTGACCAATGAAAAAAGCAGGGAGCCTACAGTTGAAGAAATAGCAAAGGAGCTTGGTATTAAAAAAGAGGAGGTCATTTTTGCTTTGGATGCCATACAGGACCCCATATCACTGTTTGAGCCTGTTTATCATGACGGCAGTGACGCACTCTTTGTTATGGATCAAGTAAGTGACGAAAAAAATACCGATTTATCATGGATAGAAAACATTGTGCTTTCGGAGGCTATGGACAAACTCACTGATAGAGAAAAGCATATAATTGAGCTTCGCTTTTTTGAAGGTAAAACTCAGATGGAGGTTGCCAATGAGATAGGCATAAGTCAGGCCCAGGTTAGCAGACTTGAAAAAAATGCCTTAAAGAGTATGAAAAAAAATATGTGAAACAGGTGATAAATATGGAAATAAGCTCTTTTAATACAAAAGGCATAAACGTATGCCTTTGCAGCAGCAAAAAATTTAATACAACATCAATCTGCCTTGTATACAGAACACCTCTGCGTAGAGAAACCGTAAGCAGCTATGCCCTTATTCCCCGTGTTCTGTCAAGGGCAAGCAACACCCATACCTCTCTCAGAGCAATGAATGCTTATCTGGAGGAAACAGGCGGCGCAGAGCTAATATCAGAGCCTGTAAAAAAGGGAGAAGAACAGATAATATCCTTTTATATAACCGCCCCGAAGAATTATACGGGCAGACTGTTTGAGTTTTTAAGCAGTACGGTATACGACCCTCTTATAATTGACGGCGGCTTTATGCCCTCCTTTGTACACAATGCATGCAATGTTGCCGCAAGGGAAATTGCCTCAAAAATAAATAATAAACGCAGCTATGCCGCCGAAAAAATGCTTGAAATTATGTGTCGCAGCGAACACTTTGGAATATGCGGCGACGGATATATAGAGGATTTTGGCGATATATCCGGCAAAGGTCTGTACGGCTCCTACAGGCAGCTTTTAAAAAACAGCCTCACGCAGCTTTATATTACTGGAGATATTTCCCAAAGTGAGGCTGAAAGCTATATAAGCAATCACTTTGATAACGTTGAAAACCGACCCCTGCCAAAAGCCGAAAATCACCATATTGAGCCCCATAAAACCATACACCATACAGAGGATGCCGATACCGCACAATCCTGCCTTGCAGCAGGTATACGTACAGAAAACGTACCCTATCCAAAGCTGCTCGTTGCCAATGAAATATTAGGCGGCTCAGCCTCATCACGGCTTTTTAACAAAATAAGAGAAAGCAACGGTATGTGCTACTACGTAAACTCGCGCTTATACCGATACAAGGGCATAATAAGCGTACAGGCAGGCATTGAAGCAAAAAATGCCGACAGCGTAACAGAGGCAATAGAAAAGGAGCTTACCTCCATTACAAAAAAAGGTGCTCCCAATAAGGAATTGCAGCTTGCCAAGGAGAGCCTTATAACCTCACTAAAGTCCATTGAGGATTATCCCTCAAGACTTATGGATTTTATGCTGTCCATGTCCGTTGCAGACGAGCCCTATTCAATTAATAAGGCAATACAGGATATTTCAGCCGTTGATGACATCAGCGGAGTATTTGATACAGCCTTTATTGACACCGTATTTTTATTAAAGGAGGGTAAAAATGAATAATATAATTTTTAAAACCCTTTTAAGTGGACTTACCCTCTGCCTTATAAAAAAAGAGGGATATATTGAAAAGCAGGCTATGCTTGCAGTACGCTGCGGTTCTGTAAATACAGAGTTCTCCACCGACCTTGGGATGCAAAGAGTCCCTCGCGGCACTGCTCATTTTGTGGAGCATAAGCTGTTTGAAAAAAAGCACGGAAATATATTTGATGACTTTGCAAAGCTTGGCGCCAACGTCAACGCATTTACAGGACTTGATATAACCGCCTATTACTTTACCTGCTCGGATAATTTTGAAAAATGCCTGAGTCTGCTTGCTGAAATGGCGGTTACGCCCCATTTTACACAAAAGGGCGTTGAAAAGGAGCTTGGCATTATCGGCAGCGAAATAACCATGTATGATGATGACCCCGGTTGGCAGTCCTACTTTGGTATGCTTGGGGGCTTGTACGGCAGACACCCTGTCCGTTATCCAATTGCAGGAGATAATACTGAAATAAGCCAAATTACTGCGGAGGTATTAAATCTGTTTTACGACAGCTTTTATACGGCAGGCAACGCTATAGTAATAGCCGCAGGGGATATTGATGAGGACAGCTTTTTCACTCAGGCCGAAAAAGAATTTACCCTTAAAGCCGTTCCTCCTGCAGAAAGCCTTTTTCCTGCTGATAAGGAGATTGAAAGAGTATATGTAAAAAAATATATGCACCTTGCAACACCTGTATTCAGCATAGGCTTTAAGGAACAGGACCTTGAAATGCCGCCTGTTATGCGAATTATTACCTCAAAGGTATTAATGGATATAATTGCCGGCAAGGGCTCCGTACTGTTTGAAAAGCTGTATACCTCCGGGCTATGCAACAATCCCCTTGGCATTGATTATATATGCGGCAGGGATTACGGTATATCAGTTATTTCGGGCACCTCGCAAAATCCCGAAAGATTATTGTCCAGGCTCCACTGTGAGATTACCAACTTTTTAAACTACGGCATATCGGAAAAATATCTTGAACGCATTATCTGCAAAAGCAAAGGTGTACTGGAGCAAAATATGGACAGCCTTGATTTCTGCTGCGGCTTTGCAGCGGATAATTTTATAAAATCAATAAAAACACTGGACTTTTTTGATAAATATGATAGTATTAATAGTGATGAGCTTATAAACAGGCTTGAAAGTCATTTTAAAGCAGACAATCTTTGCATGAGTGAGGTTGTTCCTCTTTAAACCCTCTTTTTGAGGGATTACATAGAACAGGAGCTTTTTATGAATACACCCGATGTTTACTTTCCCAATTTAGGGATAAAAATAGAAAGTCTTAACAGAATTGCCTTCACTTTCTTCGGCTTTGATATATATAAATACGGAGCAATTATCTGCACAGGCGTTATACTCGGTATCCTGCTTGCCGTATATGAGGCAAAGCGGACAGGTCAAAATCCCGAATATTATACGGATTTTGTATTTTGGGGTATACTTTTTGGCGTTATAGGCGCAAGAATTTACTATGTTATATTCCACACAGGCTCTCTTAAAACCTTTTTTGCCATACGTGAGGGCGGTCTTGCCATATACGGCGGTATAATAGCAGCTGTTATTACGGTTATTGTATACACACGCATTAAAAAGCTGCCTTTGCTTTTGTTTACCGATACTGCCGCAATGAGTCTGCTTACAGGTCAGATATTGGGACGCTGGGGCAATCTTGTAAACAGGGAGGCCTTCGGCGGCGCTACCGAAAGCCTGTTTGCCATGGCATATAAGGCTGAACAGGTAACAGGACTTAAAATTGACGGATCAAATGCAGTTTATAACAGCGGAGCAGTCTATCCCCTCCATAATCTTAACGGGGTTGACTATATATGGGTACACCCTACCTTTTTATATGAAAGCTGCTGGAATTTACTTTTATTAATAATAATATTTTTTATGAGCCGACATAAAAAATTTGACGGACAGCTCACAGCTGCTTACTTTTTAGGTTACGGTACAGGCAGATTTATTATTGAAAGTATGCGCACCGACCAGCTTATGATTTTTAATATGCCCGTAAGTATGGTATTATCTGCAATGCTTGTTGCCGCCTCATTTATATTTATTTTATTTAAAATATGCAAAATAAAAAAATAACGGGTCCACCAAACCCGTTATTTTTTCATACATACTCCTATCGTCACAGGAGAAGGCGTCGAAGCTCTCATTTTGCCAAACATATAACACATAAATAAAAAGCACAGAGGAAGGAGTCTTTATTTATAAGGTATAACTATCAGAACAAAAGGGAAAACAAAATGAGGCGTCGAAGCAACAGCCTCAACGCCTTTGTATAGTTGCATTATAGTCCGCAGCAAATTAATTGTCAATAATTTTAACATCAAAAAGCAAAATATTTCTGTATTAATAATTTAATAGCAAAAATATTTATGATTTGCTAAAATATATTTCTGCTACTCTTAAATAAACACTTAAAAACTTTTGCCATAGGACTTATTTACTACTTAACATAAAATAGGAATCAAAATACCTCTGCATTTGTCACCTTACCTTAAGGGTCTTCCCCCCTTACGGTAAAATATATCTGTATTTTTATTTCCCCACAATCGAAATGCTTAAATTATCGTCATTAAACACCATATCCGCAAGCTCATACAGGCTTGTACTATTTACCTTATCAATTTTTGCAACAACCTCATCGCTTTCCACCATAATATTTCTAAGCAGCATATTTCTGCCGCATGCCTCCATAATATTTATAGTACTGTCAAGCCCAAGCAGATAATTGCTTTTTATCTGCGACTTTGCCTTTTCAATGGCATCTTCACTTATTCTATCAGTAAATATACCCTTAATTTCACTTGCAATAAGCTCCTTGGTCTTTTTCTCATATTCGGGATTTACACCTGCATAAACAGTAAAAATACCTGCATCCATATAGCAGCTCATATAGCTGTAAATTGAATATGCAAGAGCATATTTTTCTCTTATTGTTTGATAAAGCCGCGAGCTCATACCGCCGCCCAGTACGGTATTAAGTACATTCATATCATACATATATTTGTCACCTATAGGTATGCCCTTATAGGTCATACAGATATGCACCTGCTCAATATCCTTGTGTCTGCGCCTGTCACAGGTCTGATATTCTGCTGCCTGAAACGGCCTGATATTAATGTCTGTCTCCCAAGGATTGCCAAAATACTTCTCCAATGTATCAATAACCCTTTTTACATCTACATTGCCCGCAACTGCCACAACCGTATTATCGGGTCGGTAATGCCCTTTCATATACAAAATAAAATCGGACCTTTTAAAGGACCTTACACTTTCGACAATACCCAAAATAGGTCTGCCAAGGGAATTGCCGTCCTTCCATATACCCGCCTGAAGCTCGTCAAAAACCAGCTCATCAGGTGTATCCTCATACATATTTATTTCCTCGGAAATAACTGAGGCTTCACGCTTTATATCCTCCTCATCAAAATTTGAGTTAAAATACATATCACATAAAATATCCGCCGCACTCTCAAAATTATCATTAAGCACTCTTGCATAATAGCAGGTATATTCCTTAGTGGTATAGGCATTAAGCTGCCCGCCCATAACGTCCATCTCCTCGGCTATATCAGAGGCTGTCCTGTTTTTTGTGCCCTTAAAAAGCATATGCTCAATAAAGTGTGATATACCTCCCTGATTTTTATCTTCATCACGGGAGCCGTTGCGTACATATATACCCATGCTTGCACTTCTGCCATAAGGCAGTGCATCTATAACAAGCCTTACACCGCTTTTAAATGTATGCGTAATAAGCAAAAAATCACCTCTTATCTAAAAAAAACACGCTATAATCACTTCATTGTGGCTATAGCGTATATTATGTATATATCTATTTTAAAGCAAAATTAAGCCTTTATCCCTGCAAATTTCTGTCATTTCCTCTGGCCATACAGAGGACTGCACCTCACCGATATGAGCCTTTTCAAGTATTAGCATACAAAGCCTTGACTGCCCTATACCGCCTCCTATTGTAAGAGGCAGGGTACCATCGGCAATACCTTTGTGATAAGCATACTGCATACGGTCCTCATTTCCGCATTCCTTAAGCTGATTTGCAAGTGAAGCCTTATCCACTCTTATTCCCATTGAGGAAACCTCAATAGCTGTTTTAAGAGCATCACTCCATACAAACAAATCACCGTTCAGGCTCCAGTCATCATAATCGGGGGCACGTCCACCCTGTCTTACACCGCTGTTTAAAAGCCCTCCTATCTGCTTGATAAATACCGTTTTATGCTCTCTTGTAATTTCAACCTCTCTCTGCTCGGGAGTAAGGTCGGGATATTTGTCCTCAAGCTCCTGAGAAGTTATAAAATAAACATTAGGATTGATTTTTTGTGTAATAACAGGAAAATCAGCCTTTACAAGCTCCTCTGTAAGATATAGTGCATGAGCTATTTTACGCACCGTTTCCTCCAAAAACTCCTGTGTACGCTGCTGTGGGAGAATAACCTTTTCCCAGTCCCACTGGTCAACAAACAGGGAATGGAGATTATCAACCTGATCGTCACGCCTTATGGCATTCATATCGGCATAAAGTCCCTCACCGGGGTTAAAGCCGTAAAGATGAAGTGCCATTCTTTTCCACTTTGCAAGGGACTGTACAACCTCAGCCTGTCCCTCCATCTCCTTAAGGTCAAAGCCTACCTTACGCTCAACACCGTTAAGGTCGTCATTAATACCGCTGTCCGCCCATACCATAAGAGGTGCGGTAATACGCTCCAAATTAAGCACCTTTGCAAGGCGGCGTTCAAATACGTCCTTGCAAAGCTTTATTGCTCTCTGTGTATCTCTGAGATTTAATACAGACTTATAATCCTGTGGAATTGTAAGTTGATACATAATATGTTTACCTCCTGTTTTATCTGATATTTCCTACAGTACGAGGATACAGAATTACGTCACGTATATTTGAAATACCCGTTACGTACATAATCATGCGTTCAAAGCCCAAACCAAACCCACTGTGAGGAACAGAGCCGAATTTTCTCAAATCAAGATAATCCTGATAATCCTCAGTAGACATCCCCTTAGCCTCCATAGCAGAAAGGAGCTTGTTAAGATCTGCCTCACGCTCGGAACAGCCGATAATTTCGCCTACACCGGGCACAAGAAGGTCAGTGGCGGCAACAGTTTTTCCGTCAGGGTTCTGCTTCATATAAAAGGACTTGATAGCTTTTGGATAATTTGTAACAAACACAGGCTTTTTAAATACCTGTTCTGTAATATACCTTTCATGCTCTGTCTGTAAATCACAGCCCCATTCAACAGGATATACAAAATCCACATCCGCTTTTTTAAGCAGCTCTATTGCGTCGGTATAATCCAGTATTGCAAAATCCTGTGATGCAACCTGTTCAAGCTTTTCATGCAGCCCCTTTTCAAAGTGCTTTTCAAAAAATGCAAGCTCATCAGGGCATTTTTCCATAACTGTTGTTATAATGTGCTTAATCATTGCCTCAGCAATTTCAATAATATCGGACAGCTCGGCAAAGGCAACCTCAGGCTCAACGTGCCAAAACTCTGCCACATGTCTTGGAGTATTGCTGTTTTCCGCGCGGAAGCTGGGACCAAAGGTATAAACCTTGCCTAATGCCATAGCAGCAACCTCAGCCTCAAGCTGGCCAGAAACACTAAGTCCTGCCTTACGTCCGAAGAAATCGTTTGAATAATAGTCATCACGGCTCTTATACTCATCCGAATAGCATATAGTTGTAGCCTGAAACATTTCACCAGCGCCCTCGCAGTCGCTGCCTGTAATAATAGGCGTGTTTACATACACGAAATGACGGCTCTGGAAAAAGTCATGAATAGCAGCTGCAACCACTGATCTGACACGAAATACCGCATTAAAGGTATTTGTCCTTACACGAAGATGAGGCATTGTGCGCAAAAATTCAAGTGTGTGTCTTTTCTTTTGAAGCGGATAATCCTGCGGACACTCACCAAGCACTTCAATAGAAGAGGCATTTATCTCAACACCGTCCTGTTTTACCGCAGACGCTACCAAAGTACCAGTTATGCGAAGTGCACAGCCAAGCTTCATAAACTGTGCAGATTCGGTAATTACGGATTTATCAATAACAATCTGCATATGCTTAAGGGCAGTTCCGTCATTAAGCTCAAGAAAAGCCATATTTTTTGAATCCCTTGAAGTACGTACCCAGCCGCACACTGTAACCTGCTGCTGAAGATAATCGGAGTTTGTCATCAAATCAATTAAATCAATATGTTTCATAAATAAAATTATCCCCTTTTTCCATAAGTCTGACTTTTATTATTATACACTTCGCACAAAAATATGTCAAGCTTTCCCGATATTTCTCAAAATTTTTAACATAAAAAGGCTGTATAGCTATAAAACTACACAGCCCTTTGGAATTTTAATTATTCCTCAATCTTTTTTTCCGTTCTTGGAAGACAAGCCTTTCTTGAAAGGTTAATTCTGCCCTGATTATCAATCTCAGTTACCTTGACATCAATAATATCTCCCTCGGATACAACATCCTCAACCTTCTCAACCCTTTCATGAGCCAGCTTTGAAATGTGTACAAGCCCTTCCTTTTCGGGAGCAATCTCAACAAAGGCACCAAAGCTCATAATTCTGGTAACCTTACCTGTATATACTCTACCAACCTCAGGATCCTCTGCAATACACTTAATCATATCAACAGCCTTGCGGATAGCCTCTGCATTAGGTGAAGAAACGTAAATCTTACCCTCGTCCTCGGTATCAATTTTATCAACGCCTGACTCCTCAATAATTCTGTTAATAACCTTACCCTTTGAGCCGATAACCTCTGCCATCTTATCAGGGTTAATCTGTACAAACTCAATCTTTGGTGCATACTGACTAAGCTCATCTCTTGGAGCGGAAATAGCCTTAAGCATAACCTCATCAAGGATATAATCTCTTGCGGCATGGGTATTTGCAATAGCACCCTTTATAATTTCAGGTGTAAGTCCCTGAATTTTCATATCCATTTGGATAGCCGTGATACCCTCATGAGTACCTGCTACCTTAAAGTCCATATCACCAAAGAAGTCCTCAAGACCCTGAATATCCGTAAGAAGAATAAAGTCATCATCGGTTTCGCCTGTAACAAGACCGCAGGAAATACCCGCAACAGGCTTTTTAATTGGTACACCTGCTGCCATAAGTGAAAGTGTTGAGCCGCATACACTTGCCTGAGAGGTTGAACCGTTGGAGCTTACAACCTCAGATACAAGCCTGATTGTATAAGGAAACTCCTCCTCACTTGGGATAACAGGTAAAAGCGCTCTCTCTGCAAGAGCACCGTGACCAATTTCTCTACGTCCCGGACTCCTTGAAGGCTTTGCCTCACCAACCGAATAACCGGGGAAGTTGTAATGGTGCATATATCTTTTGCTGGTTTCAGTTGGGTCAAGACCGTCAAGCTTCTGTGCATCTCCTGCCGATCCGAGAGTTGTTACGGTAATAACCTGTGTCTGACCTCTCTTAAACATAGCCGAACCGTGAGTACGCGGAAGAATGTCAACCTCCGCACTAAGAGGTCTTATTTCATTAAGGGCACGACCGTCAGGACGCTTATGATCTCTTAAAATCATACGTCTTACGGTTTCCTTTTCATACTTATAAATAGCCTCGTCAGCTCTTACGGCAAATGCCTCATCATCCTCTTCCTCTGTCTTAAAGGATGCAAGCTGCTCAATTACCTCATTTGTAATAGCAGTAATACGCTCATCTCTTACCTGCTTCATATCAGTAAATACAGCCTCCTCCATACGGGGGTCTGTAATAAGTGCCTTAATGGCATCATAAAAATCATGGTCAACAACGTGCTCCTCATAGCTGTGCTTTTCCTTACCGAGCTCAGCTACAATACCGTCAATAAACCTGCAGATTTCAACATTCTGCCTATGACCGAACATAATTGCATCAAACATATCCTCATCGGATACTTCATCGGCGCCTGCCTCAATCATCATAACCTTTTCCTTGGTTGAAGCAACCGTAAGATTTAATCTGCTTGCTGCTCTCTGCTCTGCCGTTGGGTTAATGATAAAATGACCGTCTACCATTCCTACTGATACTGAGCCTGTAGGACCGTAGAAAGGTATATCGGAAATGGAAAGTGCAATTGATGAGCCAATCATGGCACAGATTTCTGGAGCGCAGTCCTGATCAACACTTAAAACCGCAGCATTGATACAAACATCATTTCTGTAATCCTTGGGGAAAAGCGGTCTTATTGGTCTGTCAATTACTCTTGAGGTTAAAATAGCCTTTTCGGAAGGTCTGCCCTCACGTCTGTTAAAGGAACCCGGGATTTTGCCTACGGAATACATCTTTTCCTCATAATCGATTGAAAGAGGGAAGAAATCAATACCTGCTCTTGGCTTTTCCGATGCAACTGCTGTTACAAGCACTACCGTGTCACCATATCTTACTATACATTCACCGTTGGCAAGCTCGGCAACTCTGCCTATTTCAATGCAAAGCTCTCTGCCTGCCAAATCCATTTTAAAAGTTTTGTACATTTTTATCCTCCTGTGTATTTATAGGCAGGGGAGTTATTTTTAGCTTACAAACGCATTTATAAAAAATAAGGGCATTTGTAAACTAAAAATTATTTACTCCCAAGCCTAAATTAAAAAATTAAGGCTGCCGAAAATCGACAGCCCCGGCATTTGTGAATTACTTTCTTAAGCCAAGCTCAGCAATAAGCTCACGATACTTAACAATGTCCTTAGACTTAATGTAACTAAGTAAGCCCTTTCTCTGACCTACCATCTTAAGAAGACCGCGCCTTGAATGATGGTCCTTCTTATGCTCCTTAAGGTGTTCTGTCAGGTGGTTAATTCTTGCTGTAAGGAGAGCAACCTGAACCTCAGGAGAACCCGTATCCTCAGGTGTTCTGCCGAACTTTGCCACGATTTCCTTCTTGTTTAATTCCATTTTTGTTTCCTCCAAATAAATATTAAATATTTTTAGTATACACCCCAAATGCTAAGGAACGGTCGGAGATACCAATCCCTGAACATCGGATTTCATACTTATTTAGTATAACACAGCAGAATATAAATTACAAGAGTTTTTTTATTCAAATTTTTCCTTATCAATTATAACATAAAGGCTCCGGAATTTCAATCCGAAGCCTCAAAAAATCAATTAATGCTCATACCATCCGATAGCGCCCGTATCAAGTGCAATATTAACCTGCTTAATTTCCTGATATTCCTCAATACCGTGAGTACTGAGCTCCCTGCCGATACCGCTCATCTTATAGCCGCCCCACGGAGCATTGTTAAAGGTTGGCTGACAGCAGTTAACCCAAAGGATACCCGCACGAATTTCCTTCATAACTCTAATAGCTCTGGCAATATCCTTTGTGCCTACGGCACCCGCAAGACCGTACTCCGTATCGTTTGCAAGAGCTATGGCCTCTTCCTCGGTTTTGAAGGTTGAGATGCAGGCAACAGGTCCAAAAATTTCTTCTTTAATAATAGTCATATCCTGTGTACAGTTATCAAATATGGTGGGGCGTACAAAATATCCCTTTGCACAGTCACCCTCCGTATACCTTTCACCGCCGCACACAAGGTTTGCACCCTCTGCCCTGCCCTTTTCAATATAGCCTAAAACCTTATTCATCTGGCTCTCAGAAACTAAAGGTCCAATATCCGGATTATCCATACCATTACCTATTGTCATTGCCTCGGCTTTTTTCTTAAGCCTTGCCACAAACTCGTCATGTATGCCCTCCTGTACATAAATTCTTGCACAGGCAGAGCAAACCTGTCCCTGATTAAAAAATGTGCCTACCATTGCCCACTCAACAGCACCATCGAGGTCACAGTCGTCAAAAATAACGTTAGGTGACTTTCCTCCCAGCTCAAGACCAATCTTTTTAAGATTGCTTGCCGCATCCTCCATAATTGACTGACCTACCTTTGTGGAGCCTGTAAATGTAACCATATCAACATCAGGGCTTGATGAAATAATATGCCCTACCTCGCCGCCGGAACCGAGCACAAGGTTTACGGTACCTGCAGGCAGACCTGCCTCCTCAAAAATTTCAAAAAGCTTTATTGTTGAAAGAGGACAATTAGAGCTTGGCTTGAATACAATGGAGTTGCCTGCGGCAATGGCAGGAGCAAGCTTCCATGTTGACATAAGCAGAGGATAGTTCCATGGAGTGATCTGACCGCATACGCCTACAGGCTCTGCAACGGTATATGAATGCATAGGACCAAAACCGCTGTTTACACTGTATGTATTGCCATGAGGTGCCTGAATAAGCCCCGCATAATAACGGAAGCAATGAATTGCGTCGTCCACATCACCCTCACTTTCACGCAGCGGCTTTCCGTTATCCTTAGTATCCAGCTCTGCAAGCTCTGCACGGTACTTATCCATTAAATCTGCTATTTTAAGCATCATATCAGACTTAGCCTGTGCATCCGTATCTCTCCATTCACGTGTTTTATAAAAGGACTTCCTTGCTGCGGCAATAGCAGCATTTGTATCTTCTGCTCCGCTTTCTGCAGTAAGTGCAAGCACCTGACCAGTTGCAGGGTTAATTACCTGACGTGTTTTGCCGGATACTGCTGCAATCCACTTACCGTCAATAAAATTCAGCTTTGTTTCCACAATTATTCCTCCTTAAAAAATAGAGGCGTATTAAATTAATTAATACGCCCTCGTAGTCTAATATCATTATAATGTCATTATACAAAAGATCTGCATAGAAAGCAAGTATTATTATGGATAATATTTTATCCGACTTCCTCCATATATAATATTTTTTGATTAGTTATAATAATTATATATGATTATTTAACCTATTCAAAATACTGTGCAGAGCTTGAGCCTATGCCCTCGGCATACACCTTAAGCTCTGTGCTGCATTCCTGCATGATCTGTTTGGTTTGCTCCGTAATGTTGCCTGTCTGCAAAGCCTCCTTAACCTGTGCAACCTTTACGCCCGTGATCATAAGCTCCGTAAGCTTGCTTTCAGGCAGCTCACCATTATTTACCTTTTCCTGAACCTCATTCTGCAGCTCAATATAATTTGAAATAAGCTCCTCAAGCTTTGTATTATCCTCTACCTTAACAGGCTCTGCAAGAAGCTTGTCTATAGTGGTATTGTCAGCCTCAGCCTGTGATGCCATGGTTGTTATGTCAGAACGAATCTCTGAAAGTCGGTCGGAAAGATTATCAGGCCATTCATTAGTACCGTCAATATATCCCTTTACCTCTGCCTTATAATCATTAAATAAGGCAAACCTGTCATCAGGCAGTCTGCCCTGTTCATTTGCAGTCTTTAAAGCAGACTCTACATCGTCAATACAGTCCATAAGACTGTTAAGTGCCGTAATATTGTCTGTTTCCTGCGGATTTTCAGCGGCAGATACATCATATTTAAGCTCATCAACCAGTTTTTTCAGTTCATTATACTTAAGCATATTTTCATTTGTGCCGTCACTGCCTATCGCAGCAAGACGGGCATTAAGTTGCATAACGGCATTGTACTTATCATCACTGAGCTTACCCTGTCCGTAAATCTCCTCAGCCTTTTTTTCAAGCTCTGTTATTTCATCTCCAAGCGCTGTAAGCTTATCGGAAATATCCTCTGCCTGTACCGTACCCTGCCTCTGATCATCCTTACCGCCCTTACAGCCAGTAAACGTCATTGCAAGCACTAAGGCTGCCACAGCTATCTTAATGTATCTTTTCATAAATATCCTCCTATCCTTGGTTTGTTGCAAGACCAAAGGCAGTGCTTACAGGCAGCGCAAAGCAGATACCGCTGCCTGCCCTGCCCAAAGCAAGACCATTGTTTATTGCCTCCATAATCCTGTGTTTATCGGGAGCAGGTACCAAAATCATTACAATATCCTTTTCCTGATTTATGGTAATACCCAAAAACTTTGCCGCCTCTTCACTGCCAAGACCACGTGCATGTATCATTGTACCGCCTGTTGCTCCGGCAGATTTTGCAGCCTCCATAACAGAGGCAAATTCACCTTTATTAACAACTGTCATAATCATTTCCATATCACGTTGCATATCCGCCTGACCTCCCTCAACTGTATTATTGACCGAACACGCTTTATATAAAAACCCGTTCATACTGCTAAGCGGTATTGTAAAGGCTATACCTCTGCCCTTGCCCGAAATGCCTATTTCACTGTCAAGCATTGCATATATACCGCTTATATTCCTTTGGTCAGCAAGACCTAATGCAACCGTCTTTTTTGGCTCACCTATACCAAGATATTCCAGCAGTTCTGAGGTGGCAGAGCCGTGTCCGTGGGTAACAAAACACACAGGCAGCTTTGCCTGAAGCAAAAGCCTTTCGAGTCTTTCCCTGACGCTGTAGTCGCTTATCACCACCATAAGCTGTGGCTTCAAGTCAAAAATATTTTTATCCATAGGCCGCACCTCATTCTATATCAAAATCAATTATATCACTATCTGCAATAATTTCAAGAGTAACCAAAGATTTAGACTTAAATCCTGCAATAAGTCCCAGCACCTGCACCGTAATAACAGGCGTCATTGCAACCATTGTAACAATACCAAAGGCATCCGTCATAATGCTGCCGCCTGCACCCTCACAGGCACCCATTGCAAGAGGAAGCAGAAAGGTTGCAGTCATCGGACCTGATGCAACACCGCCCGAATCAAATGCAATTGCCGTATAAATAGGAGGTACAAAGAAGGTTATTATAAGCGCCAGCAAATAACCTGGCAGTATCATATACCAAATTGAAATACCCGTTATAACCCTGAGCATCGCAAAACCTACAGCCACGGCAACCCCTATTGACAGGCTGCAGCCCATAACTCTGCCGTTGACGGCACCCTCCGTCATATCCTC
>CALIRN010000376.1 GCA_938042265.1 uncultured Eubacteriaceae bacterium | reverse complement strand
TTAAATTATTTATTGAGTATATTAGGAGAAAATAGCGAATATGCAAATGGTATATAAGTATACAAAAAGTAATTTTAATTTAGTTAAATTTACGTATTCTCACTACTTATACAGTTTAAAGTGTAAATTCGTGGGCAATTATGTTTGCCGGTCTGTTTCTGTGAATTTATTACCCATTACAAAATATGGCTATTATGTATTTGCTCTTATGAATAAAAAATATCTATGCCTAATACTATTAAATTTATTGGAGGCTCAATTTCAGACTATGACCTATAAGCAGAAAAATTTAATCTATATAAAAGTATTACTAGGGAAACATTAGAAGAAATAGGAGTGGATTTATGCGACACAAATATTTCAAGATAATGTAGACCTATTTATTTTATTACTAGAAAAATTTATCTATTATTATAGTTTTATTTAAATCTGAGCTAAAGTTTTCCAAAGATGAATTACAAAATAGTTTTGATAGTTACATTGAAAGCATTAAAAAAATGAAATAGAATTACAGAAAATAATATTTGTAAAAGCAGAAGAAAAGATCTATGCAATTTTATGTTAAATAATAAAGAATGCTTTGTAGAATACTTACCAAGTACTTTGAATTCTTTATTGGGGGAAACAAGGCGGATAAATTAATTGAATTAAGTTTCTTTGAAAGGTCTATGTAATATGAATATATTAATTACTGGTGGGCGCAGGGGCAATTCCAAAGTTTGTGTAAACCTCTAAACTGATGTATAATAAAAATAATCAGTTTGGAGGTTTTTATTATGGCAAGAAGAAAAAGAAATGAAAGTCCTGAAAGACAGGCATTAAGAGAAATGATGGCAGGTTATTTGAAGGATAATCCTGTTAAAGATGGCAAAGATGTTAATTCCATTATGAGAGAAATGATGTCTGTTATTCTTGAAGGTGCTTTAGATGGCGAACTTGATGATAAGCTTGGTTATTCTAAGTACGACTACAAAAACAAGGATATAAACAACAGTCGTAATGGTTACAGCAAGAAAACTATGCATACAAGCTATGGAGATATGGATCTTGATATTCCTAGAGACCGTAATGGCGAATATGAGCCACATGTCATTAGGAAATATCAAAATACTCTTACTCAGGATATGGAAGAAAAGATTATATCTATGTACGCAAAAGGTATGACAACAAGCGATATAGAAAGCCATTTTCAAGAATTGTATGGCATTGATGTATCTGACAGCACAATAAGCAGAATAACAGATAAGGTACTGCCTATAGTAAAAGAATGGCAGGAAAGACCTTTAGAAGAAATTTATGCTGTAGTTTATCTTGATGCCATACATTTTCATGTAAGAAGTGAAGGAAGAATAGTAAAAAAGGCTGTTTACATAGCATTAGGACTTGATTTAGACGGAAGACGTGATGTGCTCGGTATGTATGTTGGTGAAAATGAAAGTGCCAAGTTCTGGCTGTCCATACTTAATGGTTTGAAGAACAGAGGTGTAAAAGATATTTTGATTGCTTGTATTGATGGACTTACAGGATTTCCTCAGGCTATTTCAGCAGTTTTTCCTGATACAGAAATACAGCATTGTATAATCCATCAGATAAGAAATTCAACTAGATTTGTATCATATAAGCATATAAAGGCATTAATGGCTGATTTAAAGAGAGTTTACACTGCAGCTTCAGAAGAAGTTGCTTTAATGGAACTTGATGCATTTGCTGAAAAATGGGACAGCAAATATCCGACCATATCAAAAAGCTGGTGTGAAAATTGGGCTACATTATCAACTTATTTTAAATATCCTGAGGAGGTCAGAAAGATTATATATACTACCAATACTGTAGAAGGCTTTAACCGTCAGCTACGCAAAGTAACCAAGAATAAATCAGTTTTTCCAACTGATGACAGCCTTCTTAAAATGCTGTATCTGGCAGCTATGGATATTACCAAAAAATGGACAGGTAATAGGCAGGATTGGGGCAAAATAAGAGCACAGCTTGTAATATATTTTGAAGAACGTATAAAAGCAGTGTTAAATTAGTACATTGACAATATAAAATTTAGCTGTATAATATAAACAAGAATAGAACATTACCTTGTCCTATCCTTGTTATTAAATATATCAGTTTTTAGTGTTTACACAAAACTTGAAACGGTCTCGCTTTGATAGTGCTTATGTAAATTAAGCTGTTTACCTTATCATAATGATATGCTTTCAACATCTTCTATTTCTAATCTTGATAATGCTTCATCGCTTATATTGCTTAATCCCGATAATCTATTGGCTTGGTTTACCATTGCTATTTCAAAATAGTTACGAACGTCTCTACCATTAGCAAAATTATCAGTCCGTGCTAAATACCGCTGAACAAAAAATTTGTTTACACAATCAATACACGCTGCACTGATTACATATCCGGATGAATTACATAAATTTTTAAAAATACCAACCAGCTCGTCCGGCTTATAGTCCTCAAAATATATAAACTTATTAAATCTTGAACGCAACCCCGGATTAGAATTTAAAAATTCATTCATCAAATCCGGATAACCTGCAACAATAACGATCAAGTCATCCCTATGGTCTTCCATTTCTTTTAATAAGGTATCAACCGCTTCTATTCCAAAATCGCCTTCACCTCTATTAGCAGTTAAAGAATATGCTTCATCAATAAATAAAACTCCTCCGAGAGATTTTTGTATTACCTCTTGTACTTTAAGTGCTGTTTGACCAACATATCCGCCTACAAGATCCGAACGGTCCACTTCAACAAGATGTCCTTTTGATAAAACCCCTAATTGAAAATATATTTTTGAGAGCAAACGTGCGACTGTTGTTTTTCCTGTTCCCGGATTTCCTGAAAAAACCAAATGCATCGACATTGGCGTTTGCTTCATACCTCGTTCTTTTCTTACTTGGCGAATTTTTAATAAATTTATCAGTGAATTAACATCTTTTTTTACACTGTCTAATCCGATCAAGTCATTTAATTGAGATAAAAGCTCTTCTAAATTTTCTTCTGATTGTGTCTCTTCCAAACACTTATCCAAATCATCATTCTGTATTTTTGCATTTTCTAATTCTCCAAGTATCGAATCAACTGCGTTATCTACTGAACCAAATGAAACTTCCCAATTATGTTTTTTCAACTCTGATGTGATATATGAAGTTAACATATTCATAAAATTTTTGAATTTTTGAATTTCACTTTTTTTCGTTAACTCCTTATAAACCATAAATTCTTTCAATAAACATAAAAGGATTTCAAAATATAACGTTATTGCCTTCATTCCAACTTGCAGATATTCATCTTTACTATCTATAAACTCCCCTGTGATTTCTGTAATAGCGGATATTCCTGTCAATGGAGTTTTTGAAAATTTCTCACTTCGGATTTCTTGCCTTTTTATATATTCATCTATTTGTTTCGGCGTAAAATCAAGATCCGTTAATCCTTTTATAAATTCGGCTTCTTGGGCAGTGCAAGCCTCTTCTGATGATAAATATACTAAAAACTGTAAAAAATCATATCGCATAACCTCACTTAAAGCCATATCAAGAGACAAATTTAAGGGAGCTTCAATAAGGCTACAAAGTTCATAAAATCCTTTAATTGCTTCTTTTAACATTTTTAATTCATCGTTCATATCTTCACCTTAATAACAAATATTAGTATAAACTATACCAACTTAATTATACCCCTGATGGCGTGCCAACTCAACACAAATTTCCTGTTTTAGTGAAATAAATTATATCGGAAATACTTATTGATACACTATATGTAAAGGAAGGCTATGCAGTTGGTGAGCATGGAGGATAAGTTAAAATCTTTACGGATAAACAGAATGTGTATGTTACAGGACTAGCGGATGATGAAATAGAAAAAACTGTCATAGCAACGCTAAAAATAACATCTAAACAGCTATCTCTATTTTCATACGAAAATAAATCAGCCAATATCAAGGAAAATTGCGTAATATTACTTTATCGTGCAATATGGTATTCTTATAATAAGGTATGTGATTTAATAAAGCCATTAAAAAATAAAGTAAGAATTACTGTTGATTGAGTTATAATCAAACGTATTAAAAAACAGTAAAAGTACTAAGATAGGTCATTCAGTCGGTATATAAATATGGTATTTAATAAAAAAGCAATAAAAAAATGCCCAGAGACGGAATTGAACCGCCGACACGAGGATTTTCAGTCCTCTGCTCTACCAACTGAGCTATCTGGGCATATTGCCTTATTCAGCAACATTGATAAGTATACAGTATAATTTAAAATATGTCAAGTGTTTTTTGGAAAGATTTATTATATTGATTAAAGGGGCGGAACGGCAGATTATAAGCCGTTCCGCTTTAAACAGATTATCAGCTTGCCTTTAGCTCCAGTCTGAGTCTGTCGGCAATAAGTGCAATAAATTCACTGTTGGTAGGCTTGCCCTTGTGGCCGGAAACGGTGTAGCCGAAAAGGGAGTCAATAGCGTCTACCTGTCCTCTGCTCCAGGCAACCTCAATGGCATGTCTTATGGCTCTTTCAACCCTGCTTGGAGTGGTATTACATTTTTTTGCAATGGCAGGATACAGTTCCTTTGTTATATAGTTAAGTACATCAATATCGTTAATAGCCATAATAATAGCCTCACGCATATAGTGATAGCCTCTGATATGTGCAGGCACGCCTATCTCGTGGAGAATAGAGGTTACTCTGGTTTCAAGGTCATAGGAGGTGCGTGGAGCAAAGCATACTCCGCTGTTTGTGCGTGGGTTTGTGGGTACAGGCTCCTTAAGCTGACGGATACGTGCAATAAGCAGCTCCATATCAAAGGGCTTTGCAATATAGTACCGTGCACCTAAATTAAAGGCACGCTGGGTAATTTTTTCATCGGTAATGGCGGTAAGCATAATACAGATGGTGGAACCTGCGGCACCGGATTCGTTAAGCTTTTCCAATACCCCTATACCGTCAAGCTTGGGCATAATGCCGTCGATAAGTGCCACATCGGGCTTTTCGCTTAAAATCTTCCTGTATGCGTCAATACCGTCAGCGGCAGTGGCTATAACGGTCATATCCTCCTGTTTTTCGATGTAGTTTACCAAACAGTCACAAAAATCCTTGTTGTCATCTGCGATTAATACTCTAAGCTGTTCTTTCTTCAATGTAATTCCCTCCATAAATTTAATTAAAATTTGGTAATATTTTCCATATATGGGAATTATAATACAAAAATGTCAGGATTGCAAGAGGTTTGGTATGCCAAATTTTGACAAAGACCCGTTTGTGTATCGTTTGTCCTGTGTTATCTCCTGTCCGAACCAGTCGGGAGGTGTAAAAAGGAGGGCGCTTTTTTCATTTGGAAATTCCACCTCAACGTTCATAAAGCCCGATAAATCCTCATAATACACGTCCAGCTCCGCTTTTAAACCGTTTTCCAGCGGTATAATGTAACGCTTTTTTACTATTGTGTTTCCCTCGGTTTTACGGCGTAAATTGTCAAACTGCTCTTTTGTCAGCTCCAGCTCATATTCAACCCTTTTCATAAATCCGCCGCCCTTGACGGTAAGGACATAGCTGTCGTCCCATTTACGTATACGTATGGTGGGATTTGTGGAAATATAGCTTTGTATTATTTCGTGACAGGGATAAATTTCCTTATTATCAGGCAGAAATTTTACTAGAAATTTTCGCTCTATTTCATATATATTATTATTTTCCATTTGTACCTCCTTGAAAAATATACAATGTTAGGGTATACTTTAATTATATATTATCTTTTGAAAGGTGGCAACGTTTTATGAGCAGTGTTGTGGTTTTTCTTGCTGACGGATTTGAGGAAATTGAGGCTCTTACGGTAGTAGATGTTTTAAGGAGAGGCGGTGTGGAGATTTCCACGGTATCAATTACGGACAGGCTTAATGTAATGGGTGCGCATAATATAGAAATAAAGGCTGATAAGCTTTTTGACAGGCTACAGGACAGCAGTGCGGATATGTTGGTACTGCCGGGCGGCGGTGTAGGTACGCAAAATTTGAAAAATCACAGCGGAGTAAATGAGCTTTGCGCAGCCTTTGCCGCAGAGGATAAGTATGTTACCGCAATTTGTGCGGCGCCAAGCGTACTTGGCGTAAAGGGACTGTTAAAGGGTAAGCGGGCGGTATGTTACCCGGGCTTTGAGGAACAGCTTGACGGTGCGGAAATAGGCATTGATAATGTTGTTGTCGATGGTAAATTTGTTACCTCAAAGGGACCGGGCACCGCTGTGGATTTTGCCCTGATGCTTCTGGCAATACTTAAAGGCAGGGAAACAGCGAATAGGGTTAAAAAAGGTATGCTCCTTTAAGCAATAAGTTTTTTGCTTTAAATCGGTATTTTTTTGAATATATCCATAAGCAGAGAGCTGCGTGCAATGCTTATGCCCAGGCTTTTAAACGCTTTTTCAACGGCTGACGCGTCTATATTGTATATGTAGGCAAGCTGTGCGGGCAGATATGTGTCACGGCAGCCAAGCTTCAGCTCTCTTGCAAAAAGCCTGCATATTTTACTGCTGCCGTGTTCCATAATAAGCGGAAAGGTTTTTCTTGTAATTGAGGATATATGTAAATAACTCATAAGCAGGTACAGCTCGCTTAATGTAATGGACAGTGCTGCTGCGGCACTGGCAGGCTGTATAATATCTGTTGTTTTCAGCAGTAAATCAATTTGCTGTAAGCGAGGCATAATATCATGGGTATAAATATCCCAGTAGCTTGTATCAGATTTCATTTTTAATCTCCTTTATGTTTATATTGTTAAGTATAAACTACAAAGCGGTGATAATCCATAGGTAATAATCGGAAGAATTGGAGTGGTTTTCTTGAATGCGCTGCAAAAATACTTTGTATACAGGCAGAGCCTTATTGACCAGTATATAAAGGGAGATATGACCAAAAGAGAATACCTTAACAAAAATTTTGACGCTGTGCTTGCCCTTAATATAAAGCCCTTTAAAAATGTAGACAGTGTGGACAAGGGACTGTTCAACTATCAGTACTACAATGCCATGGCAAAGGATGCCCGTATGGACTCATACGGCTTTGAGGACAGGGAAATGGGCAGGCTGTACAACGAAAAGTGCAATTATTATTACGGCAAAAAGGACAGGGCTACCATGAAGGTGCTGGAGCTTAAGGACTTTAACGGCGTAAGGGCATATTTTATTAAGGTGAGGAGCAAGGGGTTTAAAAATAAGCTTATTGAAATTGTCCTTGATGATTATAATATGATTTTGCACTCCACAAGCGATGCAATCCTTACCAGGCTTAAGGAGGAAAATGTTTTTGAAGACGGTGTGAAAAGGTCACTGATTGACGGATATATTAACCAGAAATATTAAGTAACTATTTTTTAATACTCCACATAATATACACTATCAGCTTTTGCGAGGTGTACCATGGGAGAATATATTATCCGAGGGGGCAGAGTTTTAAGCGGCGAGGTTAAAATAAGCGGTGCTAAAAATGCGGCACTTCCCATAGCGGCAGCGGCATTGCTGACAGAGGGAGCCGTAATTTATAACTGTCCCGATTTATCGGACACAAGAGTATGCATTGATATTTTACGTTCACTGGGCTGTCGGTGCTACTTCCGCAGTAATGTACTTACAATAGAGCCGTACGGTGTATGTAATTGGGAGCTTGGTGCGGAGCTTTGCAAAAAAATGCGTTCCTCCGTTACCTTTCTGGGAGCACTTATGGGTGTTTTCGGCAGGGCTGCAATATACTGTCCGGGCGGATGTGCTTTGGGAAAACGACCGATAGATATTCATCTTGAGGCGCTTTCTCTTATGGGAGCAAAAATTACGGAGGAGGAGGGTAAAATTACCTGCTCAGGTCAGCTTAAGGGGACGGAAATTGCCTTAAGATATCCCAGTGTGGGAGCAACTGAAAACATTATTCTTGCAGCGGTTAAGGCAAAAGGTACAACAACCGTAAAAAACTGTGCCAGAGAGCCTGAAATATGCGCCCTTGCGGATTTTTTGAACAGGGCGGGAGCAAAAATACAGGGGGCGGGCAGCGATACTGTTTTAATTGAGGGTGTCGAAAAGCTCCACAGGTGTGAATATACCGTTATAGGTGACAGAATTGAAGCAGGTACCTATATGTGTGCTGCCGCAATAACAGGAGGTGAGCTGTTTATAACCGGTGTGGACGGCAGTATGCTCCGTCCTGTGACGGATATAATGTCGGAAATGGGCTGTGTGGTCAGGGAAAGCCGCAATCTGATATATATTGATGCCCCGAAGGTATTAAGCAGTGTAAGGGATATTGTTACTTCACCATATCCGGGCTTTCCTACGGATATGCAGGCACAGCTTACGGCGGTATTAAGCGTGGCAGAGGGCACCGGTACAATTAAGGAAAATGTTTTTGAGGCACGCAACAGGCATATTGACCAGCTTAACAAAATGGGTGCCGAAATTGTATGTGACAACGGCAATTATTTTACAATAAACGGAGTGAGAGCCCTTAAAGGCTGTACCGTCAGCGCAGAGGATTTAAGGGGAGGTGCCGCACTGGTGCTTGCCGCCCTTAAGGCAAGCGGAGAAAGCCATATAAAAAATGCTCATTATATACAAAGAGGCTATGAAAGCCTTACTCGAAAGCTTACCGATGTAGGTGCGGAAATTTGCTTTGCCCGTTAACTTTTTTGTTGACATTAGAGGATTAAAACTATATTATATAAATAACCGCAGCTGTGCGGAATTTTTTGAAAGACGCTGTTGAGTTATTAAACAGGTGACTGATAATGAAAAAAATACTGTCATTTTTCTTATGGGCTGTAATTACACTGGCTGCAGTGTTTGTGGCGCTGTGCTTTTTTCCGTATTTCAATATATCGGATATTAAGGTAAACGGTATTGAAAACCTTACAGAGGAGCAGGTGATACAGCTTTGCGCTCTGGATAAGAGCCGTAATCTTTTTGCCTTTAATACTGTTAAAGCGGCAAACACACTTAAGGAAAATAACTATGTTAAGGATGTCAGCTTTAAAAAATCTCTTCCCCAAACCCTTGTTGTCAATGTTGAGGAATACAGGGTAAGGGGCTACATACCGTATATGAACTCATATCTGTATATTGACGGAGACGGACGTGTGCTTGATTCACGCCCCGATATGACAGAGCAGCTCCCTATTGTAACGGGGTTGGATTTTGACAGTTTTACTATAGGAGAGGTGCTTAAAACCGATAATCCTCAAACCTACATGGCGGTTAATGAAATGTCGGTGCTTTTTACCAATTATGAAATGTTAAGTGATGTTATCAAGGTAGATGTGTCCGATACGGAAAATATTCATCTTTATGTGGACAAGATTGATGTAAAATTCGGTAGCTTTGACAGTGCCAACGATAAAATATTAACTCTAAATGAAATTTTAAAGCAGATTGATACCTCGGTGGCAGGCGTGCTGGACCTTACGGCGGCAACACCAACCTTTAAATATATGAGTTAATATGTCAGATTTTTGAAAAAACTGTCTTTAATACAAAAAAGCTATCTAAAATAAGAAAAAAATTTAAAATTAGTATTGAAAATTTGTGAAAAAAACGATAATATATAATTATATTGTTTTGTGCTGATAAATCTGCTGTGCTTGCAGTGTTGATTATACTTAGGAGGGAATTATCTTGATAGATGTTGTAAATGAAACAAATGATTTAGCTAAAATCGTTGTCCTTGGTGTGGGCGGCGGCGGTAACAATGCCGTAAACCGTATGATTGCCTCAAATTCCGAGGGTATCGAGTTTATTGCAATAAATACAGACCAGATGGCCCTTAACAACTCACCTGCCGAAAGGAAAATTGCCATAGGCACCGAGCTTACAAAGGGTCTTGGTGCAGGCGGCAGACCAATTGTGGGTCAGCAGGCAGCGGAGGAAACCTCAAAGGAGATTGCCGCTAACCTTGAGGGTGTTGATATGGTGTTTATTACAGCCGGTATGGGCGGCGGTACGGGTACTGGAGCAGCCCCCGTAATTGCAAAAATTGCAAAGGATAAGGGTATTCTTACCGTAGCGGTTGTTACAAAGCCTTTCGGCTTTGAAGGCAGAAAGCGTATGAAAAACGCTCTTGAAGGCATTGAGGAGCTTAGAAAGTACGTGGATACCCTCATTGTTATCCCAAACAATAAGCTCATGGATATTGCAGACAGAAACACAACTGTACCTGAAGCCTTTGAAATGGCTGACAGTGTGCTTCATCAGGGAGTTACGGGCATCTCAGACCTTATTACCAAGCCCGGTATGATTAATGTTGACTTTGCCGATGTATGTACCGTTATGCGTGATCAGGGTCTTGCTCACTTTGGCGTAGGCGAGGCAAACAGCGTTGAGGAGGCTGCACAAAAGGCTATTAACTCACCTTTGCTTGAAACATCCATTACAGGTGCAAAAAATCTGCTTATTAACGTTGCCAGCGGCAACAACCTCAGCATTATTGAGGTTGGCAATGCGGCAGACAGCATTGCAGATTTACTTGATGAGGATGCCGAAATTATCTTTGGTACCTCCATTAACGATATTTTGGGCGATAAGGTAATTGTAACTGTTGTTGCAACAGGTCTTGTTGATGAAAGTATGCCTAAGCAGGCGGCTTCTGTTCAGCAGGCAGAGGCTCAGCCCGTACAGCAGGCACAGCCACAGACAGGCAGTCCGTCACCATCTGCGCAGAGCTTTCTTGACTCACTGCGTAATATGAACAGTGATCCTGTTATCAGCAGACCTCATTTTTCAGATTCACGCAGTAAAACAAGTGAGCCTATAGATAACAGCACTGTTGAAACGGAGCGAGTTAATATTGATCCAAAAAAGCTTGATATTCCCGAATTTCTTAAAAACAGAATGAAATAATTTTGTATATTATTTTTAATTAAAACAAATAATACCTTTCATAGAGCTTAACTTTATGGGAGGTATTTTTATGTATAAATTTATTAAGCGGTTTACGGCATTAATGCTAGCCGTATCCTTTATATCCATACCCGTTGCGGCGCAGGAGCAGACGGCGTCTCTTGATATTAATGCAAAATCAGCAGTGCTTATGGAGCAGTCAACAGGTAAAATACTGTATGAAAAAAATGCAGATGAGGCGTTGCCGCCTGCCAGCGTAACTAAAATAATGACGCTGCTTATTATTTATGACAGTGTGGCAAACGGTAAAATAAAGTGGAAGGATACCGTCAGTGTATCGGAGCATGCGGCAGGCATGGGCGGCTCTCAGATTTTTTTGGAGCCCGGAGAAACACAAACCGTTGAAACTCTTACAAAGTCCATAGCCATAGCATCTGCAAATGATGCGGCGGTTGCAATGGCAGAGTTTATAGGAGGCAGTGAGGACGGCTTTGTCACCCTTATGAATGAGCGTGCAAAAGGATTAGGTATGAAAAATGCGGTGTTTAAGAATGCCTGCGGCCTTGATACAGATGGTCATCTTATGAGTGCAAGGGATATTGCACTTATGAGCAGAGAGCTTATGCTGAAATATCCCGATGTAAAAAAATATACCACTACATGGCAGGATACCATAACTCATACCACCAAAAAGGGGACAACGGAATTCGGACTTACCAACACAAACAAGCTGATTAAATGGTACAGCGATGCAACAGGCTTAAAGACAGGCTCCACAGGTAAGGCTCTTTATTGCCTGTCGGGTACGGCATCAAGAGATAATATGGATTTGATTGCTGTTGTAATGGCTGCTCCCGACCCTAAGGTGCGTTTTCAGGAGGTTATGAAAATGCTTGATTACGGCTTTGCAAACTATCAGGTTAAGCAGGGTGAACCGGAGGGCACGCAAAAGGGTGAGGTAACCGTTTATAAGGGGGAATGTGACAGGGTTGCTGCAGTAATTAAGGGACAGGTCAGCGTTTTAACAAAAAAAGGCTTATCAGCTGAGCTGGAGGCAAAGGCAGAGCTTTGTGAAGCGGTAAATGCTCCAGTAAAAAAAGGTGATAAGCTGGGTACGCTCACCTATTACAGTGAGGGAAAAGAGGTTGGAAGCTGTGACCTTGTTGCCGCTGCAGATGTGAATAAGGCAGGGTTTGGTCATAATATGAAAAAGCTGTTTACGGAATGGATGCGGGGTAAATAATTTGCTTGAATTTACCGTGGGAATGTGGTATAATTTCATACTGCAAGTCAGTTGGACAGTCGCGCACTTAATGTGTGAGGAAAGTCCGTGCTCCATAGAGCAGAATGCCGGATAACGTCCGGTGGAGGCGACTCTAAGGATAGTGCAACAGAAATAAACCGCCTGCTTTGCAGGTAAGGGTGGAAAGGCAGTGTAAGAGACTACCGGCTCTGTGGTAACACAGGGTGCTCTGTAAACCCCATTCGGAGCAAGGTGAGTAGGCAAAAAGGGGCTGCTCGCTCCGCCTCGAAGCGCCGCTAGAGATTATCGGTGACGATAATACCAGATAGATGACTGTCGAAACAGAACACGGCTTATAGATTGGCTTGTATTTTTGAAGAGGATGAATTGCATTCTCTTCTTTTTTATATAAAAATATTTCAAACATTGACAAAAAAATGTCATAGTGCTAAAATAATAAAAAGCATAAAGTGCAAACGACACATGTATTACCTTGGGTAAGTAAATCTGATTACGGTACAAAGTAGTGCCTTATTATTGAAAGATATGTGTTTTGCACTTTTTTTATACAAAAAACTATTGATTTAGTATAAGGGAGTGATAAAATGATATATATATCACAAATTTCCGCCGTTTTTATTTTTTTGGTAATGTTTGCCCTGATTATTACGGAAAAGTTTGAAAGGCATATAACAACACTGGTCTCCGGTGTGCTGACACTGATTATTGTTTTTGGAATATGTATGCACAGTGGTGAAGCAGCTCTTAAGACACTTAATGTGGGCAGTATTTTTACTAAGAGCTTCTGGTACAGCCATGGAGAGGGCAGCGAGTCGGCAGGCGTAAATTGGGCAACCATTATATTTATAGCGGGTATGATGATTATGGTTGAGGGTATGGCGGCGGCAGGCTTTTTCAGGTGGTTGTGCATGAGGATTGCAAGCCTGGTGCATTATAAAACAATCCCCATTTTTATTACCTTTATGCTTATGTCAGCTTTTCTGTCAATGTTTATTGACAGTATAACGGTAATAATGTTTCTTGCAGCTGTTACGGTGGAGCTTGGCCAGCTTTTGAAGTTTAATCCGGTACCTATGATACTGTCTGAAATATTTTGCGCAAACCTTGGCGGTTCGGCTACCATGTGCGGGGATCCTCCAAATATAATAATAGGTACCTCGCTGGGGTATTCCTTTAAGGATTTTGTTGCCAATACAGGTGTAATTGCAGGTATATCGCTTGCTGCGGCGGTAGTATATTTTTACTTTGCCTTCCGCAGAGAACTTAAAGACAATGCCAACACACTTGAGGTATATCCAAATCCAAAGGACGCTATTAAGGACAGTAAAAGCTTTTTAATAAGCTGTATAATTTTTCTCTGTGCCGTGGTGCTGCTTATTACCCATGCCGAAACAGGGCTTACGGTTGCTTTTATAGGTTTGTTTATTGCAGTGATTACTTTGCTTACCGCCGGTAAAAATATAAAGCCTATATTAAAGGGTGTTGATTATAAAACACTGTTGTTTTTTATAGGACTGTTTGTGGTTGTAGGCGGTCTTGAGCAGACAGGGGCGCTTGAGCTTGTGGCAGGCTTTATAGGAGATATAAGCGGAGGAAATACATATCTTATGGTTGCAATTATTATCTGGGTATCTGCGGCAGCCAGCGCATTTGTGGATAATATCCCCTTTGCGGCTACAATGATACCCGTTATAAAAAGCCTTTGCGCAGCCCAGGGCATCAGCCTGCCCGTGCTTGCGTGGGCGTTGTCCATAGGTACTGATATAGGAGGCAGTGCAACACCCATAGGCGCATCTGCAAATGTAGTGGGCACCTCTGTTGCCGCAAGGGGAGGTTATCCCATAAGCTGGGGCAGATACTGCCGCAGGGCTGTACCTGCAACGGTGATTGTGCTGATAATATCAACCGTATATATTTTTGTAAGGTATTTATAGGAGGGGTATTATGTCGGAGCAATTAATTATTTCAATCGGACGTGAGTTTGGCAGCGGCGGCCATGCTATCGGAGAGATATTGGCGGAAAAATTTTCTCTACCTCTGTATGACAATAATCTGCTTAGAGAAATTACAATGGCAAAGGAGCTTGATTTAACCGAGCTGGAACGCTATGATGAGATGCCTAAAAGACCGCTGTTTTCCAGATCTGTAAGGGGTTACAGCAATTCTCCCGAGGAGAACATAGCCGCTTTGCAGTTTGACTACCTTAAAAGTATGGCGGAAAGGGGCAAATCCTTTGTTATTATAGGTCGCTGCTCAGAAACGGTGCTTAAGGAGTTTAAATCTCTTATATCAATTTTTGTGCTTGCCGATTATGATTGTAAGATAAGGCGGATTAAGAATAAATATATCCTCCCTCATTATGAGGCGGAATTAATGATTAAGCAGAAGGATATGGCAAGGAAGGCCTATCATAATAACCACAGCCCGGTTAAGTGGGGTGACAGCAGAAACTACGATATTACCATTAACAGCAGCAGACTTGGTGTTGAGGGAACGGCAGATATGCTGGAGTATTACATAAGAGAGAGAATTAAGGCTTAATGGATTTATTTTTAGTAACATTAATAGGCATTTCCTTAATTTTGACTGCCGTAAAGAAAAGCGAGCTTTGCGGCAGTCATTTTTTGTTATTTTTGTTGAAAAATAAACCAAAATGTTTTATACTGTTAATAGAATTTTTTGTTAAGAGGAGATTTAAAATGGAACAAAGAGGTAATATTGTATCATTCAGACCTGATGTAAGAGTACTTGACTGTACTATCAGAGACGGCGGACTTGTAAATGACTTTTTCTTTACCGATGAATTTGTAAAAAAGCTTTATGAGTCAAATGTTGCTGCAGGCGTTGATTATATGGAAATAGGCTATAAGGCATCAAAGGACCTGTTTGATGAAAGCAAATTTGGTAAGTGGAAGTTTTGCGATGAGGATAACATCAGAGCCATTGTAGACGACAATGACACCGACCTCAAAATTTCGGTTATGGCAGACGTAGGACGTACGGAATATAAAAGGGATATTATTGACAAGGCTGACAGTGCCATTGATATGATAAGAGTTGCAACCTACATAAATACAGTGCCTGCCGCTATTGAAATGGCAGAGTACTGCAAAAATAAGGGGTATGAAACCTCTATCAATATTATGGCTATCTCAAATGCAGGCGATAATGATATTAATGATGCATTGGAGATTATAGGACACAGTAATGTTGACAGAGTTGTTGTTGTTGACAGCTATGGTGCTCTTGTGCCTGAGCAGATAAGAAAGCTTGCCCATAAGTATCTTGAAATGGGTGATAAGTACAATAAGCAGATAGGTATCCATGCTCATAATAATCAGCAGCTTGCTTTTGCCAATACAATTGAGTCTCTGCGCTATGGAGCCAGCCTGCTGGACGGAACCGTATGCGGAATGGGGCGGGGGGCAGGCAATTGCTTCCTGGAGTCTCTTCTGGGCTTTCTGAAAAATCCAAAGTATGATATAATGCCCATGCTGAAATTTATAGAGAATTACATGGATGATATGAAACAAAAGTATGAGTGGGGATTCGATGTGTCCTATATGCTGACGGGAATTCTTAATGCGCATCCAAAATCAGCGATTGCCTTCCAGAAGGAACAGCGGCATGATTATACAAAGTTTTATCAGGAGATGCTGGAAGGAGAATAATAAAGGAGCGGCCAGTGCATGAGTGAGGGAATTTTTTCGGATAAA
>CALIRN010000375.1 GCA_938042265.1 uncultured Eubacteriaceae bacterium | reverse complement strand
CAAGTTGCGCTGTGACCTCGCCAAGTTTCGACTTAGGCACAAGCTCCTTAATCTCACCATTGTACAGGGCAATAATCTTTTCAGCAATATCCTCAGTAATACCAAGCTCTATCAACTGTTCCTTTTTCAATCTGTGTTCCTCCTTTTAAGTATTTAAAAAGGGCAAGTGTAATTACCTGCCCTTAATGTACAAAATATAGTTTTATAGTTTTTCTTGTTGATTTTACCGTTTTTCAATACGCAACGGCACTGCTCAGCCCAATGTAACCACCCCCCTTGTCAAGTTGTAAGCAAATAAAAAGCACCTTTGAATTTCTCAAAAGTGCTTTACTCAATAATTACATCGCTTGGTGTACAGTGTACCATACTTCCACACTCGTTGCACCAAAAACAGTGGCTGACTTCCGTATAACCTTCAGTCGTTTCATATATGCCCTTTCCACATTCAAGGCAGGTAATTTTTTCTCCTTTTCTCAATCTTTCAATTAAATTAGCAAGATTAGAATTTTTTTCCATATCTGTAACCTCCCTTTTTCCACTTCAATTCGGGATATGCCTTTTTTGCCAACTCAACAATATATCGCAATTCATCTGATGTGAGCTTATTTTTTCCTGTAATATGCATCTTCTCTTTAGCCATACAAATAGCTTCAGCCCACTGGCATCCGCCGATTCCAAATTTTTGATGAGTGGCTTCATGTATAACTGTTTGAGCCGCAACGCGAGAATTAATTATATTATCCATATACAAAATAATTATTTTCCCAAATTGTTCTCCTCTGTTGGAATGATACTGCGGTTCATATATAAGCTGTGGATATACCTTATTTGCTTTAAGGTATTCTATGATTTCTTTTCCAATCTCCGAGGTTTCAAGCTCCTTAATAATATCGTCTGGCTTAGTACCTGCATTAACAGGAATATCATCCTCATCATAAAGAAATATATCATTAACCTTTGCAAAATTTATTATACCACTTTCAGCAGAATTTGCAACATCGTTACAATATTTCTCCTTCCACTCCTCATAGGTCATATCAGGAACGTAAACGGTATTGCCGTCCTCATCTCTTGCGGCTCTCTGTTCGCCCTCGGTAAACTCATCATTAAAATACGGACAGGTGGTACCTCTGCAATGGGGGTGAAACGGCGGAGCATTAACACCAGGCTGCATATTCTTAACAGGATAATGCTTGCCGTCATAGCTGCCACACTCCTCACAGGTGATACTATCAAGTGTTTCAACAACCTCATATTCCTCTACATCAAGCTCGTTATAGCACCTCTCCTGTCCTTTTACAGCAAAATAAGCAGATTCCGTCATAACAAGTTTTCTTGTACTTTTCATATCAGCATCAAGCTTTTGGGATATTGATTTTATAGTTTTATCGGGACTTTCGCCTGTGGTAAATGCCCTTGTAAACTCATTATTGAGAACATTTATAAGCTGCTGCTTATTGCCCCATATTCTCTCTGAAAAGTTTCTACCGTCTACAGTCCAAGGTTTATTCAAAATCTGATTAAGCCTGTTTTGGTCTATTTTATCAAAGTAGGTTTCTGTACCCGTTCTGCAAAAATGCTCATATCCTGTTCCATAAAGGCTGCCTGTATAGGTAT
>CALIRN010000374.1 GCA_938042265.1 uncultured Eubacteriaceae bacterium | reverse complement strand
TACCGGACTCAATAGGTGCAAAGTCATTAAGAGCCTTAGCCATAGGAGCAAGACAGTTAGTTGTACAAGAAGCAGCGGAGATAACTTTATCCTCTTTAGTAAGGACTTCGTTATTTACGTTGAATACAACTGTAGGAAGGTCATTGCCTGCAGGAGCAGAAATAACTACCTTTTTAGCGCCTGCATTGATGTGAGCCATTGATTTCTCCTTAGAAGTATAGAAACCTGTACACTCAAGTACAACATCAACATCAAGCTTACCCCAAGGAAGATTGTTAGCATCTGCCTCCTTGTAAATCTTGATTTCCTTACCGTTTACGATAATGGAATCCTCTGTAGCCTCTACAGTACCATCAAACTTACCCTGAGCTGAATCATACTTAAGAAGGTGAGCAAGCATTTTAGGTGCAGTAAGGTCGTTAATAGCTACAACCTCATAACCGTCAGCAACGAACATCTGTCTGAAAGCAAGACGACCGATACGACCAAAACCATTAATAGCAACTTTAACCATTTTCATATTCCTCCTAAAAAATTTTAGACTGATTGGGATAATTCCCCCGGAAAATATTAATAATTATTTCCGGCATTGTTACCACTTGTAACCAAATAACATTATATCACAAATCCATTAAAAGTTAAACATTTTTTTAACGATTTTAAGTTTTTTGTCAACTTTTATGAACAAGTGCTATAATTGAGAGGGTAAGTGCTGCTGCACTCATTAATAATGCCGCACCACTTAAAGCAACGCTTAAAACCTTCATATCAATACCTCCAACAAAATTAAATTTTAAACTTATTTTTTTGTGTATATTTTCCATTTCTTCCGTCAAATCAGACAGAAAAATAAATTATTAACCGAAGTACTTTACACCTGACATAATAATCTTCTGATCCTTTTCACCGCATACATTCTTATAAACACCGTCGCTTATACGTTCTGTATGTCCCATTTTGCCAAGTACACGTCCGTCAGGGCTTGTAATACCCTCAATAGCATAAATTGAGCCGTTTGGGTTATATCTTATATCATAGGTAGGATCACCGTTTGGTGCAACATACTGAGTCGCAATCTGTCCGTTAGCTTCCAGAGCTTTAATTACGGCCTCATCAGCCATAAAACGACCCTCTCCGTGTGAGAATGCAACTGTATGAATATCGCCAACCTCACTTTCCCAAAGCCATGGTGACTTATTTGAGATAATCTTTGTATTTGCAAGACAGGATACGTGTCTACCTATGGTATTAAAGGTAAGGGTAGGTGAGTTATCTTCCATATCCCTGATTTCACCGTAAGGCACAAGACCAAGCTTTATAAGCGCCTGAAAACCATTGCAAATGCCAAGCATAAGACCATCCCTGTTTTTAAGCAGGTCATTGACAGCCTCCATAATCTTAGGATTTCTGAATACAGCAGCAATAAACTTACCTGAGCCCTCAGGCTCATCACCTGCGCTGAAACCACCCGGAACCATAATAATCTGAGAGTTCTTAATCATCTCAGCCATTTTATCAATAGACTCACTCAACCATTCATTTTTTAAGTTTGAAATAACCAAAGTATCGGCAACAGCGCCTGCACGCTCAAAAGCCCTCATGGTATCATACTCACAGTTAGTACCCGGAAATACGGGAATAAGTACTCTTGGCGCCGCAATACCTCTGCCTGACGTTTTTTTGTTAACAACGTTAAAGCTCTTAACTGCAATATCTTTCTTTTCAAAATCAGCAAAATATTTTGTTGGGAATATTTTTTCAAGAGGCTTAAACCATGCCTTTAAAGCCTCATCAAGTGAAATTACAGTACCGTTTACCGTAATTTCGACCTTATCTGTAGTATTGCCAATTACGGTATAATTATAACCGTCAAGCTCTCTAATGGCACTGTTATCAACTATTTCAAGTACAAATGAACCGTAATTTTCATTAAACAAATCACTTTCTGTAATTTCTACACCTATACCGTTGCCAAAGCACATCTTACTTATAGCAGCAGCAATACCACCAAAACCAACGGTAGCAGCTGAAACAACCTTTTTATCTCTGATAAGCTTGCTGACAATATCAAAATTTCTCTTGAGCATATCAAAATCAGGTATATCATACTCGTCATAGCTTGTAGCAAGCTTAACAATCTTATGACCTGCTGCCTTAAACTCAGGTGAAATTACATTATCCATTTTTGTTACATCAACTGCAAAGGACACAAGGGTCGGTGGCACATCCATATCCTTAAAAGTACCCGACATACTGTCCTTACCGCCTATTGAGCCTGTGCCAAGCTCCATTTGTGCAACAAGAGAACCCAGCAATGCTGCAAACGGCTTGCCCCATCTTGAAGGGTCTTCACCAAGTCTTTCAAAATATTCCTGGAAAGTAAGTCTCACACTTTCATACTTGCCTCCGCCTGCAACAATCTTTGCCACAGACTCAACTACCGCATATAAAGCACCATGGAAAGGACTCCACTTTGCAATTGTGGGGTTATATCCCCAACTCATAAGAGTTGTAGTTGTTGTTTCACCTTTAAGAACGGGGACCTTTGCAGCCATAACCTCTGTAGGCGTAAGCTGATTTTTGCCTCCGAAAGGCATAAGTACTGTGTTAGCGCCGATTGTTGAGTCAAAGCGCTCAACAAGCCCCTTTTGACAAGCAACATTAAGGTCTGAAAGGTTTGCAAGCCACTGTGCCTTTATATCACAGTCTGCAGTTTTACCCTCAGGTTTTTTATCTGGTGACAATACACATACGTCAGCATGCTGTACGGCACCGTTTGTATCAAGAAAATCTCTTGAAATATTAACAATATCCTTACCTCTCCAGAACATTTCAAGACGTCTGTTATCCGTAACCTCAGCAACAACCGTAGCTTCCAAATTTTCTTTATTGGAATATTC
>CALIRN010000373.1 GCA_938042265.1 uncultured Eubacteriaceae bacterium | reverse complement strand
CTCTTATCAGAACGGCTCAGTCGGGGGATATATGGTAAAAAAGATGATTGAGGCTCAGGAAAGAGAAATGGCAAACCGATAAATAAAAAAATGCGGCAGAGGTTATCTCTGCCGTATTTACATAAAAACCGCTGAAGGAAATCAGCGGTTAAAAAATTATTTACCATAAGCAAATATTTTTACAAGCTTACCTGCAAAGTAGGTACCCCACTGGTAAAATACCTCCATAGTTGCTGCATATTTATCAGCAAGGGTAACAGCCAATGACTCCTTATACTTTGGCATACCCCAGTACAAGGGCCACATATGCTTTAAAATAGCGTCCTCCTCAGATTCAGAAAGCTCTACTATACTTTTTGCATTTTCCAAAGCAAGCTTTGGATGATAAAATGCATGCAGTTCAGGTGTTTTATCAGTATGCCAGTCATAATGAAAAAGATCATGCAAAAGACCTGCTCTTGCAGATGCCTTTGGGTCAGCTCCTATAACATTGCCTATACGATAGCTGTAGTAAGCTACGTTAATGCAATGCTGAAGCCTGGAGGTGCGAAAATGCTGCTCAAACCTGTCTAAATCCTTAACCTCATTATATTCCAAAAGATCTGCAATATATGAGTTAAACTCGACAGCGTATTTGTTAGTGGTATCATCAAGATGAACTCTTGAGCCCAATGCTTTTTGCATATATAATCTCCTTTATGGGTAAAAACCTATTGATATTATTAAATTCAAGGTTATTATATCATTAACAAAGTATAATTACAATAGTAAATTATGTTAATTTTCAGACACTTCGCCCTCATTTATTTCATCAAGCATACCCCTGTGCTTCTTTTCATCATATTCATCGGTATCCATTTCCGGCAGATACTTTTTAAATATCCTCATAAACATAAGTGAAGTAAGCAGACTGTAAAAGCCCGCACATATGACAAACGCAATGGGCCAACGGATAACAAGCATATATACTGCATAAAGCAGTAAAACGCAGGTTATAGATGTAAGAAAATGTCTTATTGCCAGAAAAAAGCTTGTGCGCAACAACTCAAAAAACTTAAACCTAAAGCGGGAAAGCACAGGAAAAACAAAGGAAAGTACCGCCACAGCCACAGCAAGCAGCACAAACTGAATGGGAAAAAGCACCGATGCAGCCGGCAAGGTCTGTATATTTATAAACAGTACCGCAAAAATTATTGCAAACAAAATTGTAACTCCCGTTGCCTGAAAAAAGTTTTCCTTAAAACTGCGGAAATAATCACGGCTTATATAACCCTCACGGTTTGAAAGCTGCCTTGTAGTAACATAGTACATAGCCGTCGTTGACGCACCGATTGTTATTATCGGCAGACTCGTTAAGGTCCACAGCAATGTAAGTATCATAATATCAGCCAAAATTGTGCCATATTTAAAAAATTTACTGTCCAATCCCAAAAAATTATTCATAGCATTGCCTCCTTAATAATATAATTATATCGTAAAAATACAAACATATCAACAAGAAGATTTTAATAAAATATTAAGAACTATAGAGGGGGTTATCATTTGGAAGTAATGGAGATAAATGTAAACGAAAGACTTGGCTCGCTTAAAGTTGAGGTGTACGATTTAACCGTTGCAAGACCCATTGCAAATGCCACAGTTTTTATCCGCCTGCCAAATACAATGAACATAATTGAGGAGCTTTTTACTGATAGCTCCGGACAGACACCCGTAATTCAGCTACCTGCACCACCGGAACAATATTCCTTGGAGGAAGCATCAACTCAGAAGCCTTACAGCGAATACGACATAATTGTAAATGCAGACGGATATAATGACGAAACCGTATTGGGTGTACAAATCTTCGCAGGCTCTACCGCTCTGCAAAGGGTATTCCTCGGACGTGCCGGACAGGAAACTATTACTGTAACACCGCCTGTACTTTGGGGTGATTATCCCGAAAAAATACCTGAGGAGGAGGTTAAAGAGCTTCCGCCTGAAACAGGCTTTGTGGTTTTGGACAGGGTAGTCATTCCCGAAATTATTGTTGTTCATGCAGGTACCCCCGGCTCCAATGCTCAGAACTATTATGTACCCTATAAGGACTACATTAAAAATGTGGCTTCAAGTGA
>CALIRN010000372.1 GCA_938042265.1 uncultured Eubacteriaceae bacterium | reverse complement strand
GTTGCTGCTGCGGCAACCTCAATTATTCAGCTTTTAAGACTGGCGCTTATTGTTTTTGGTGGCAGAAGAAGAGATTAATGCTTTAAAGGACTGTTATTTGCATAGCAGTCTTTTTTTGTGAAGTTTTTTACAAATTTATGTTGGTATTTTTGTGAAAATATGATATAATCTAATCTGTATGGTTTTGTCTGTACAATAAAAGGAGTGAAAACTAAATGGAAGATAAAAAAAAGTGTCCTGCCGGTGGTAAGGGTATCGGCGGGCAAGCTGTAATCGAGGGTGTTATGATGATGGGTAAAACCATGTATGCCCTTGCGGTGAGAACACCCGATAAGTCCATTGCGGTGGAAAAGGTGCCCATTACACCTGCCGCAAAAAAATATCCTGTTTTGGGTTTGCCTCTTGTCAGAGGTGTCGTATCCTTTATAAACAGCCTTGTAATAGGTATGAAGGTTATTTCAAAATCCGCAGAGATGGCAGGTCTTGATGATTTTGAGGCTGAGGAGGATGACAGCAAGTTTGATAAGTGGCTTATTGAAAAGTTTGGAGATAAGCTGTCTGATTACATTATTTATTTCAGCGTGGTAATAGCAATTATTTTTTCGGTTGCTGTATTTATGGTACTGCCTACCTTTATAGGCGGCTGGGTAAGTGACCTGTTTGGTATTAATGCCAGACTAAGGGGCGGTATTGAGGGTATTGTAAGAATTATAATTTTTATTGTATATATTTTGCTTACCGCACAGATGAAGGACATTAAGCGTGTGTTTATGTACCACGGCGCAGAGCATAAAACCATAAACTGCTTTGAAAGTGACGAGGAGCTTACCGTTGAAAATGTACGTAAGCATACAAGGCTCCATAAGCGCTGCGGTACCAGCTTTCTTATGTTTGTAATGATAGTTAGCCTTGTGGTATTCTTTTTCATTAATACAAAGGTGCTTTATTTGAGAGTTATTTCGAGAATTTTGCTTGTGCCTGTAATTGCAGGTATATCCTATGAGATTATAAGGTGGGCAGGCAGGCATGATAACTGGCTTGTAAAAATAGTAAGCGCACCGGGGCTTGCAATGCAGCTTATTACCACAAGCGAGCCTGATGATGAAATGCTTGAGGTTGCCATTTCCTCATTAAAGGCTGTGCTTGAGGAAGAGCCTGAGGAAGATAAGTAATGCTGCTTGGAGCCGTACTTTCGGATACAAAAAACATACTGAGGTCTGATGGCGTTGAAAGCTGGCGCATTGACAGTGAGATGATAGTAATGGAGGCTGTGGGCTGCACAAGAGTTCAGCTTATTTCAAGGGATGATATGGAGCTTGACAGACAACAGCTTGATAAAATTGCCGCGATGGCACAAAGGCGCCTTAACAGAGAGCCTATGCAATATATCCTTGGCAGATGTGAATTTATGGGGCTTAAATTTAAGCTTAATAAGGATACCCTTATTCCCAGGGGCGATACAGAGTGTCTTGTTGAGTTGGTGCTGGAGCATATTAAGTTGACGGGTGCAAACAATGTTTTGGACATAGGTACCGGCAGCGGTGCGATAATTGTAAGTCTGGCGGTTCTTTCCAATATTAGGGGGACAGCCGTTGATATATCGGAAAATGCTCTTGCGCAGGCTGAGGAAAATGCCTGTCTTAACGGCGTTGGCAATAAAATAAGTTTTATTAAGAGTGATTTGTTTGAAAATGTCAGCGACAGCTTTGATATAATAGTCAGCAATCCGCCATATATTGAAAAGGGCGTTATACCTGAGCTTGAAAGACAGGTTAAGGACTTTGAACCGCTGCGTGCCCTTGACGGCGGTGATGACGGACTGAAATTTTACAGAGAAATAACAAAAAATTCCCGTAAATTTTTGTGCAAAAACGGATTTATTGCCTTTGAAATAGGGTATAATCAGGGAGCGGCAGTAAGTGAAATACTTGAAAATGAGGGTTTTTTGGAGGTTACTGTAGGCAAGGACCTGTCGGGGCTTGACAGAACGGTATGCGGGCGGTTAAAATAGTATGGTAATGGAGGTTTATTATGTTTGACAGACTTGATGATATTGAAAAGAGATATATTGATTTGTCGGACAAGGTAAATGACCCGGAGATAATTGCGGATAATGAAAAATGGCGTCAGCTTGTAAAGGAACAAAGTGAGCTTATGCCCATAGTTGATAAGTATAAGGAATATATCAGCTGCAGGGATACGGTAAACGAGGCAAAGGCTATGCTTGAGGAAAACCTTGATGAGGATTTCCGCAGCCTTGTTAAGGAGGAGCTTACTGAAAGCAGCCAAAGGCTTGAAGTAATAAAGGAGGAGCTTAAGGTGCTTTTACTCCCCAGGGACCCTAATGATGATAAAAATGTAATTGTTGAAATAAGAGGCGGTGCAGGCGGAGATGAGGCAAATATTTTTGCAGGGGATCTGTTTAGGATGTATTTACGCTATGCTGAGCGTATAGGCTGGAAAACGGAGATTATTAATTCCAATGAAAGCGAGGCAGGCGGTTACAGAGAAATCTCCTTTATGGTAAAGGGAAAGGGAGCCTATTCGCGATTGAAGTATGAAAGCGGTGTACACCGTGTGCAGAGAATACCGGCAACCGAATCCGGTGGCAGAATACACACTTCAACTGCAACCGTTGCGGTTATGCCTGAGGTGGAGGCCGTGGATGTAAAACTGGATATGAATGATTGTAAGTTTGATGTGTTCCGTGCCAGCGGTAATGGCGGTCAGTGTGTTAATACTACAGATTCCGCCGTAAGGCTTACTCACTTTCCGACGGGTATTGTTATATCCTGTCAGGATGAAAAAAGTCAGCTCAGAAATAAGGAAAAGGCACTTAAAGTGCTTATGAGCAAGCTTTATGACATGGAACAGGAAAGACAGCATGCAGAAATATCTGCCGAGCGTAAAAGCCAGATAGGAAGAGGTAACCGTAATGAAAGAATAAGAACTTATAATTATCCTCAGGGACGTGTTACCGACCACAGGATAGGGCTTACTCTTTATAAGCTTGATGCAATAATAGATGGGGATTTGGATGAAATAATGGATGCACTTATTACCACTGAACGTGCCGAAAAGCTTAAAGAAGGCAGTGAAGCGGTATAAATAAACATTTTAGGAGGGAACCAAAAATGAATATTGACAGAGAATTATTTAAAACTCAGCTGATAGATAACGTAAGAAAGCTATCAAGAAAGAAAATTGACACGGCAACCCCTGACCAGCTTTATGATGCACTGGTTTTTACAATCCGCGATTATGTAACGGATAAGTGGCTCAGAACGCATGAGGTATATGAGCAGACAGGGGCAAAGATTGTATGCTATCTTTCAATGGAGTTTCTTATGGGACGTTTCCTAGGCAATGCCATCCTTAATATGACTATGTCGGAGGATATTAAGGCAGTGCTTGAGGAGCTTGGTATTGATTATAACTTAATTGAAAATGCGGAGCGTGACCCGGGTCTTGGCAACGGCGGTCTTGGCAGACTTGCAGCCTGCTTCCTTGACAGTTTGTCAACCTTGGAGCTGCCTGCTTACGGCTGTGGTATCAGATACCATTACGGTATTTTTGAGCAGAGGATTAATGAGCAGGGCGAGCAGGTTGAGCTGCCTGATAACTGGCTTAAAAATGGCGATATGTGGGGGGTAAGACGCCCCGAATATTCTGTTGAGGTCAAGTTTGGCGGTAATGTAAAGGCAGTTAAGCAGGAGGACGGACAGTACAACTTTATTCAGGAAAATTATAAGTCCGTTATTGCTGTACCTTATGACTATCCTGTTATAGGTTACAATAACAACACGGTTAATACTCTGCGTCTCTGGGATGCTGAAGCTAAGAATGAGTTTGACCTTGATAAATTTAACAGAGGTGAGCATACAAAGGCAGTTGAGGAGGAAATCCTTGCAAAGAGCCTTACAGAGGTGCTTTATCCTGCCGATAATAACTATGCGGGCAAGGAGCTGAGGCTTCGTCAGCAGTACTTCTTTGTATCAGCTACCTTACAGAGAGTAATAAATAAGTTTAAGGCTATGTACGGCAATAATTTTGCCTTACTGCCCGAAAAGTATGCTTTTCAGCTTAATGATACTCATCCAAGTATTGCAGTTGCGGAGCTTATGCGCCTTTTAGTTGATGAAAACGGTCTTGCATGGAATGAGGCTTGGGAAATTACAAGAAAATGCTGTGCATATACTAACCATACAATTATGAGCGAGGCTCTTGAAAAATGGCCTATTGACCTGTTTTCAAGATTACTGCCACGTATTTATATGATTGTTGAGGAGATTAACAGACGTTTCTGTGAAATGCTTATCAACAGGTACAATGCAGGCCCTGATAAAATTAGAAAAATGGCTATCGTTGCAGACGGTCAGATAAGAATGGCATTTCTTGCCATTGTAGGCAGCCACTCCGTAAACGGTGTTGCGGCACTCCATACTGAAATACTTAAAAACCAGGAGCTTAAGGATTTCTACGATATTTATCCTGAGAGATTTAACAATAAAACCAACGGTATTACACAGAGGAGATGGCTTGGACACGCTAACCCACGTCTTGCAAAGCTTATTACGGATACAATCGGCGATAAGTGGTATACAGATTTATCAGAGCTTAAAAAGCTTGTGCCTTATGCAGATGATGATACTTTTGTTGAAAAGTTTATGGATATCAAGCGTGCCAACAAAAAGGATCTTGCAGAATACTTTAAGGTTAATATGGGCGTAGAGATTAATCCGGATTCCATATATGATATTCAGGTTAAGAGATTACATGAGTATAAGCGTCAGCTCCTTAATATTCTTCATGTATTAAGCCTTTACAATCGGCTTAAGTTAAACCCTGCGCTTGATATTATACCAAGAACCTTTATATTTGGCGCTAAGTCTGCGGCAGGCTATCACAGGGCAAAGCTTATTATAAGACTTATTAATGCGGCAGCTGACCTTATCAATAATGATGAAACAATTGATGGTAAGATTAAGGTTATTTTTGCTGAAAACTACAGAGTAACCCTTGCTGAAAAGCTTATTCCTGCTGCTGATATAAGTGAGCAGATTTCAACAGCAAGTAAAGAGGCATCAGGTACGGGTAATATGAAGTTTATGCTTAACGGTGCTGTTACCATGGGTACTCTTGACGGTGCAAATGTGGAGATTAATGAGGAGGTTGGCTCAGACAATACCTTTATATTTGGTATGACTGCCGATGAGGTTATCTCCGAATATGCAAATAATACCTATAACCCTTGGGATATTTATAATATGAACTCTGATGTAAGAGCTGTTATGAATATGCTTATTAACGGTACTCTTGATGAAAATACGGAGCAGTTCAGAGAGATTTATGACTCACTTCTCAACGGCTGGAACGGTGCAAGAGCTGACGAGTATTTTGTACTTAAGGACTTTGAGGCTTACGCAAAGGCACAGGAGGAGGCTGACAGAGTTTATAAGGATAAAAAGAGATGGGCCAAGATGGCTATCCTTAATACTGCCTGCAGCGGTAAGTTCTCCAGTGACAGAACCATTAAGGAATACGCTGAGGAAATTTGGGATTTAAAGCCTGTTCATATTGATATGTAATGTATTTTATCCCCTCGGATTTTACATCTGAGGGGATTTTTTATACTATAAAGGAGGCTGTTAAAATATAAATGCAGCCTCCTTATTATATAGTTTTATTTAAAAAGTACAATTATAACTTTAAACAGGTCACCGTCGGTTACAATGCTCATATTGCCGTTATGAAGCTCAACTATGCTTTTGGCAATGGAAAGACCAAGTCCAGAACCCTCGGTAGCTCTGGCAGCATCGCCGCGTTTAAACCGCTCAAACAGTTCACCGGTATCAAAATCAAGTGAATAGCTTGATACGTTTTTAAAGGTGATAACAATTCTGTCCGTTTTATCAGTTATATCAATGTAGGCACGGGAACCTTTGGGTGAGTATTTTAAAATATTGTTAAGCATATTGTCAAATACGCGCCACATTTTCTGTCCGTCAATATTAAGTATAACGGGAGTGTCAGGCAAATTGGTTTTAAACTCAATGCCGCTTTCCTCAATTTTGTAGCTGAGCTCACCCATAGTCTGTCTGAGCAGCGAAACAACATCCGAGTCAGCTTTTTCAAGCTTCATTTGTCCGCTTGAAAGCTTAGATGCTTCAAATAAATCATCAATAAGTATTTTAAGCCTTACTGCCTTGTTTTCAATTACGTCAATGTAGTCCTTTGCTGAGTCATTTTCAATATTTAGCTCCTTTAACAGATTAACATAGCTGATAATGGAGGTTAGTGGGGTTTTTAAATCGTGGGATACGTTGGTAATAAGCTCCGATTTAAGCCTTTCGTTTTTAATTGCCTCCTCCATTGTATGCTTTACACCGTCATTAATATTGTTAAGGTTGTTAAGAGGCGCCGCAAACAGACCGCTTTGCTTTGGTATAATCTCAATATTACCAAGGGACATTTCCTTTATATACCAGCAAAGCTTAATATGTGCATTAATCAGCTTAATAACCATAGCTATGATAAATACGGGAAAGCACAGCATGAGATATATAAGCATATTTTCAAAGCTGCCGAAAGCTTTTGGCAGAATGAACAGCATTAACGTACAGCCGGATAAAAACAGTACTGATACGGAAATGTATATAAAAATAAGAAAGTAGCTTTGCGTCCTTAATGCAAACCTGAAATTACGCAGACTAACCAATACAAAGTTCACATCTGTTTCTTTAAGAAGGCTTGAGGGATTTCTTATCAGTTTGTATATATCCTCCAAGGACATAATTACAATTATGAGTGCCATAAAGGTGGCAAGTATAATCATAAATGCACTGTCCCAGTTGCCGTAGGCGATAAGTCTGGATATTATATAGTCCTTTTCGTAGCTTGTAGCATAATAAAATGCAAGTAAAAGTACAACCAAAAGCTTAAATAAAAGGGGTAGTTTTCTGTATTTCAGATAAATTGTGCTGTTTGCCTTTTGTATAATATCCCTGTAAAAGTATACAATATATGCAAGAATAAGCATACTCAATACAATCATCAAAAGTGAGGAAATAGGGCTTGACAACACTCGGTTTATCTTAATGAGCCTTTGGAGGGCAGAAACCTCATTTTTAATAAAATAGCTGCTTGAACTGACGGGTATGGATAATGTACATTCCAAACCGTTGTTTATAAAGGAATCAGAAAGTGAGTAATTGTTGAAGCTCACCTCGGAAAATAAGTTGTCAGTAATGGAAATACTGTCATACACTGTTTCCTTATTAAAGTTATCGGCATTGGTTGCCACAAGTCTGCCTAAATTTGTATTATAAATATAGTAGTGAAAATGCTC
>CALIRN010000371.1 GCA_938042265.1 uncultured Eubacteriaceae bacterium | reverse complement strand
TTAGTGAGTATCCTGAGCCGCCTATCCTCAACGGTATCATCGGGATAGGGAGTTATCCCTAACATATTTTCCATACGTGCAAGACCGTAGTCCTCGGCAGACAATACAAAGCATTCATCAAGAGCAACTTGGCTTTCAAAATATAATGCTTTTATTTCGGGCGTGATGCCCTTGTAAAGCTCTTGTATTTCCCTAACTTCCTGCATAACAGGCGGCAGATAATTAATCGGATTTATTTCACGCTCCATCAGCTCACCTCCACCGTCAGCTCACCAAGCTGTGCAATGCAATCCTTTGCAAGAATATATGTACCTCCAAAACCTACACCGCCTACGGTAATTCCACTTATATTGCTTATACCTGGTATACTCTGCACATCACCTGCAAGACGACTTGTTACAACTTCAATGCACTCCTCACCCTCATCATAAATATTCTCCCATGTAGCATTAAGCTCGGCAAAATAATTATTGATTTTTTCGGTAATGTATGGGGTCAGTGCTTCCAAGGTGTAGCCACTTTTCAATGTAATTTCAAGTCCTACGTCAATACCTTCTGATGTCACCCCTGCAACTGTTACAATGTGTCCTATTGGCGCAAAACCATTGCCTTTACCTGTGTTTTCAATCGGGTCAACCTCCTCCTGTACTGAGCTTATAAGCTCCGTTGTGGGCACCCCGTTTTTGCTGTCGGTAATAACAAGCTTGACCGTACCGCCACCATTCCAGTCATCAGCACGATACACACGCACCTGACCTACACCGTCAATAGCCTTTACCCTCTGCTTATAATCGGCAATATTGCCGCCGAAAGCCTGTGTATTAAGACTGTCAAGATACCTCTGACGGAATACCTCCGTGTCCTCCTCGTCCTCGCCGTATATAATCACTTCCGTAAGCTCTGCCGAGGTAAGTCCATCAATATACTCAATGGGTGTCATTTTGCCAAGATAGCGGTTACCCTCTTCTCCTGCGGTTTCGCATTGCAGCTTGTATGTATGCGTTTCATTGTCAATAAGCTCTGTTACAACATAATTAAGCTTGTCAAGATTAAAGCGGCTGCCAATAGGTACAGCACAGTTGAATACACCCTTTAATACTGCCTTTGTTGCAGCATAAGGCTCAAGTCCTCTTTCCATTGCACGTCTTACAAGATAATCTCTGCTTGCTGTATCTGCAAAGGTTTCGTTCAAAAACTCGTCAATCCATATATACACCTGTGCAAGTTCCGCGCAAGCAGGTGCAAGAGCATCGTAAATTATACTGCCCTCTCTTTTATCAACATCAGGGTTTACCCTCGCAAGACAACGCTCCATAATCGCCTCAAAAGTTTCGCTTTCAAACACTGATTTCCACCTCCTCTTTAAATTCGCCGTACTTGCTTACAACAGTAAAACTGACAGAATATACTCCCCTGCCTTTAATATCAAAGCTGAAGTTCTTTACCTCAATTATTCTGCTATCAGCAAGTAATGCCTCACTTATATTTTTAACAAGCATAGGCAGTACATAATTCTTTTCACGACCGAAAAGCTCTTTAAGCTCAACACCGTAATTTCTGCTGTAAATCAGATAGTCATATCTTTCGGTACGCAATATCAGGTATACTGCCTGCTTTACTGCCTCTATGTCATCGGTAATATACCCTCTTATGCGCTTGTTTTCCATATCAAGAGCATAAGTCTTGTTTGGCATTTCAGATAAATCATCACCGATAACTGTTATATTACTGCTGTTAGGAAGCATTACTGTCACCTCCCTCACACTTATCCATAACGTAAAAAGGCTGACCTCCTGCCTGTCTTAGGAGTATCAACCTGTCGCCTACCTTTAAATTATTTCTTGAAAGCCTTTCACCAAACAATAAAAAATCAATATCCGGCTCCAGTTTTGAATTAATGTGTAGCTTTACGTCAATTACATCACCATCATCATTTTTGACAATTTCCGTAACCCTGCCAAACATGATACAGCAAGGCCTGTCTGCGTTGACCGCTTTTACCGCAATTTCCTTTATAAGCTTTACAAAATCTGTTCCATCAGCCAATGTAAGGGTCACCTCCCAACAAAGTCAAATCACAGGTGTACTGTTCGTCAAAGTTGTGTACTGCCTTAGTGATAATAGGGTTTACATTTTTGTAAATCACATCTCCAAGGTCAAGATTAACAAACAGCTTTGCCCCTGCTCTCAATCTCAAATCACCAAAACAGCCTTTAACCTCAAGCTCACGTTTTTTCTGATTAAGTGCATTTAATACCAAACCACCCAAAGCATAGGGATTATCGCCGTTTTCAAGCTTATATGCAGTCTGCAAAAGTCCCCACCTGTTAATATTTTCGGCATCTTTGAAAACATATTTCTCCCTGTTGCCTGTGGTATCGTCATCCCTATAAAGCTGTACGCAGTTGTAAACTTCGTCATCAATAGTGGACTTGTAACTGAAATTCTCTGCAGTTTCAGCACAAAGCAAGTAATCTGTCTGCAAGCTGTCAGTGCTTTTTATAGACAGTTCGCCAAAATCATCAAAAAGCACGTAATCAATGCCTGTTGCCGCTTTGGTAAGCTCTCTTGCCTCCTTAAGTATGTCAAACAAAGTCATATCATCACATACACGCCCATTAATTGCATAACCGGTATTTTCGACAGTACCCACCGTCAGCCTGTGGTCTGCAGCAATCATTTGCAGCACTTCATCATATCGTCTGTTTTTATAGCAGTAGGTATCCGTATTTTTCAAATACCTAAGTTGGTCATAAGCTGTAACCTTGATAATTCCGTCCTTTTCTCTCGACTTGGTAAAAATATATCCGTAAAAGATACCTTTGCCGCTTTTACGGAATATTACTGCATTACCCTCTTGAATATCAAGGTTGCTGTCCTTCAGTATAGAAAACTCAAACTGACCTGCTGTGTCCTGCCATGAGGTTGTCCACTTTACACCCGAAAGCACCATAGGGTGGTAATCAATCCCCTTGTTGACAATATGCAGCTCATAACCGCTGTCCTCATCATTAATATATCTGTACAGCTTTTTCTGCTCAATCTGACCGCCTACGGTAATAACACTTTTTATGGTTGTAGAACAAAGCTCCTTTGCATCGTTTGCAGTGCTTTTTGTGTTCTCATTGAGTACATTGCCCGTTTCTGTGTAATCAGGCACAAAAAAACCTGTTAAGTTGGCGTTTGATATACTGTAGCTGCGTTTTTTAACTGCATCACCGCTGTTGCCCTCTATGGTTTCAAAGGTACTGTCGCCGCCCTTTGTTACAATGCCTACATGGCTTGCACCGCCTGATTTCTGTATCATTATATCCCCTGCTTTAGGCTTGTAACCGCTGCCCTTTGCTTTAAATCTGGCCTTGTCCTTTGCAAAGCTTAAATATTCGCCTACACTTGCCGACTTTGGAATAATACTTACAGGCACTCCTGCCTTATTTGCGCAATATGCAACAAACATTCCACACCATTCATCGGTCATACCAAACCACTGTGTATATTTGTTAGGTCTGCCGCTTACACCCTCACTTAACTCTGTTTTTGCAACCTTTACAAGGTCGCTTCCGCTTGCCATATAATCACCTCGCTTTTACATAATAAAAACAATTTTATTACACTAAAAAAGCACCTACATTTCTGCAAGTGCTTGACATTTTTATCGTAAAATGCTATTATAATTGTACAAGAGGGAACAACTTCAACAGTTGCCGCCCTTTAGAAATTTAAGTTAAAAATAACTGCCGACTTTCTCAGGGTGCGGGCAGTTATTTTTTTATTATGTATAAAATTGCAAGTATTGTTATTACCAACAAATATTCATAATAATTCATAACGCTTGCCCTCCTTTCATATAATCTGGTTAAATCTTCCTTCATATATTAATCGGAAAGGGCAACAACTGCCTCCGCTGTCCCTCTTGCGTGTTTAATTATACTATATTTGTAATGTTTTGTAAATGCTTTTTCAGCTAACTAAGCCTTAACACCTGTCCGGGATAAATAAGGTTAGCGTTTGCAATATTGTTAAGCTGTGCAATCTCATTATATT
>CALIRN010000370.1 GCA_938042265.1 uncultured Eubacteriaceae bacterium | reverse complement strand
CGTCCTGCTTGAAAATACGGCATAAGCCGCCTGTAAAAAGACTTTTTCCGACATTTGACATTGTGCCCTGTATCATAATTGCCTTAGCCATTTTACATCACCTCACTTATTGCCTTTATAAGCCTAATATTATCCTTATGCCCTCTTACAGCTATTCTGTAATAGCCCTCGTTAAGTCCATAATAATTGCTGCAGTTTCTGATTAAAATATTTTTGCTTAAAAGCCTTTTGTCAAGCTCATTATCAGCCTTAAACATAATATAATTTGCCCTGGAATTAAATATTTCAATTCCAAGTCTTTTCAGTTCATCGGATAAGAATGCCCTTTCGTAGCTTATATACCTCCTAGTTTTTTTAATAAGCTCGTTATTATCTTTTAAGGCAGCTATACCCATGGCCTGTGCCACAGATGATACGTTCCATGGCTGTCTGGATCTGTACATAGCTTCAATAATCTCTGAATTGCCGCATACACCATAGCCAAGCCTTATCCCCGGCATAGCATACAGCTTTGTAAAGGATTTCAGCACAAGCAGATTATCAAATCGGTTAATACAGTCCAATACGGAATATTTTTCACCCTCACATACAAAATCAATAAAGCATTCGTCGATTACTGTTATAGCATTGCACTGTTTACACTTATCTAAAATTTTCATAAGCAGATTTTTTTCGGTACACATACCTGTAGGGTTATTGGGGTTGCATATAAAAATCATATCGGTTGTATTGTCTATACAGTTAATAATGCCCTCATCCAAGGAAAAATCCCTGTTCTTACCAAGATAATAATACTGCTTTGCAGCAGAAACAGCGTCAGCGGCATATCCATACTCTGCAAAGGTTGGAACTGTAAGCAGCACATTTTTCGGTTTCAGGGCAAATACCGCATTAAATATTATTTCGGCTGCACCGTTGCCGCAGATTATATTTTCAAAATTAATGCCGATATTTTCAGCAATGGCGGCTATTAATTTTCTGCAAGTTGTGTCAGGATAATTTGTTATATTTTTTAGGCTTTCCTCTCCTGCTTTAATCACCTCTTTGGGAGTACCTAAGGGATTAACGTTTACGGAAAAATCAAGTATTTTACCTGTATATGAGTATATATCTCCTCCATGAACGGATTGCATAAAATCACCTCCAAAGCAAAATAACCGCAAGCTTTGCTCCGCATGAAATTATTATTGTCAGCACAGCTGAGGCATACATAAGACTGTTTGCCTCCTTTATTTTATCAATGGTTATCTTCTCCAAAGCATCACCTATGTATGGCTTTTTGTAAAGCTTGCCAAAATAATAGGCGTCACCTGCCAGCTTAATTCTCAATGCACCTGCACATACCGCTTCTGTCTGTGCCGAATTAGGGCTTGCGTGCTTAAGCCTATCTCTTTTAAATATTCTGACGGCATTTTTATAATCTTTTTTTAAAATAAAAGCTGCAAGTATCATCATAAGTGCCGATACTCTTGACGGTATAAAATTTACAATATCGTCAAGCCTTGCTGCACAGAGTCCAAAATATTTATATCTGTCATTTTTATAGCCTACCATCGAATCCATTGTATTAACAGCCTTGTATAATACCCCAAGCACACCGCCGCCCAAAAGCATATATATAATCGGCGCAACAACTCCATCAGACAGATTTTCCGCAACGGTTTCAACTGCCGCCTTGATTATTCCCGTTTTGTCAAGGTCTTCGGTATCTCTGCCTACAATCATTGATACTGTACCTCTTGCACCCTCAAGGTCATTTTCCTCAAGCTTTTTATAAACCTTCATACTTTCCGTTTTAAGGGATTTTGCTGCAAGCATAAAGCAGCATATAACAGCCTCAATACACATACCGAAAGCCATATTTATTTTGTAAGCCCCTAAAATAATTATACCTGCAGTTACTGCCGCAGTAAGACATACAATTACAGTCAAAGCAAGCCCTGCTGCCTCTAGGCCTACCTGTGTATCGGGGAATATTTTTCTTAAAACAGCTTCGCTTTTTTCAATCAGTTTGCCAATCAGTCTTATCGGATGAAAGGACAAATTGGGATCACCGATTATAAAATCCAATACAAAGCCTATTATACAGGCATATAACGAATATTTAAACATAATAAATCCTAACCTTTAATTTTACTGCCTATTCCGCATTGTACTCTCCACACCTGCTCACACTCGGAGGCAATTTTACATAATGCCCTGCCCGTTGCTTCTCTCCAGTCCCGTATATTGCTTTCAAGAGGGACAATTCCGCAGCCGATTTCATCACTTACAATAACCTGATAATCACAATTAAAAATATTGCTAATAAGCTCCTCCGTATTTTTTCCTAAGTCAAGGCACTTCTTTATTTCAGTATGAAAATTATAAAAAACCCTGTTATTTTCAATGCCAAGTACATTTTTAACAAATTCCCTTTTGCCCTGATATGCTCCTCCTATTACAAGTATCAAGTCAAACACCTCCCAAGCAAAATTACTGTTGTCATAAGAATAAACAGCTCACAAAGCTGCAAAAAATATCCTGCTAAATCTCCCGTAATACCGCCGAAGTTTTTAATACAATTATAATAGTGATATAAAAAGCAGACAAGTGACACTGCCACCACTGCAATGCCAGCCGCAGGATTTACGGCTGTTACCGCCAAAACCCCCATGCATATAAAAATAACCATTGTTATTTTAACCGCTTTTTTGTCGGCCCCATTATTAAAGTACGCAACAAGCCCTGATTTTTTAGCCTTTGGAAAGGTTACAACGCTTAATGCACTTAAGGTTCTAGACATTGTATAGCCTATGGCAATTATGCCAAGCATTTCAGGCTTTACCTCACTCCAAAAGCCGACAGACAGAGTAAAATATACAAGACCTCCTGTTATTGCAAAGGCTCCCGAATTTGAATCCTTTAGTATTTCCAGTCTTTTATCCTTATCGGCATAAGAGCTTATACCATCAATTGTGTCAAGAAATCCGTCAAAGTGAATACCTCCCGTAATCAGTACAGGTGTAACTGTCATTATACAGCCAAAAAGTAAGCTGCCTATATTAAGGCGGAACAGCAATAAACCCATAAAATACATTATTACACCTATGACCAAGCCCACTATAGGAAAAAAGCACAGGGCATATCTCATATTTTTCTCGTTCCAATCCACTCTGGGCATTGGTATTTTACTGTACATACTAAAGGCTATTATCATAGCTTTAAAAAGCATTTCGCTCACCGCCCTTTATCCTTATGGGTATACCGCATACAACCTCCCTAACGCTGTCCGCCATTTCAGCCATACGGCAGTTAATTTCACCTAAATCCTTAATATACTCTACGGTTTCATCATCATAATTTATACCGTCTGAAAAAACCTCGTTTGTAACAACAACCACAGCACAGCTTATATTGCAAAGCAGCTTTATTCCGTCTGCTATATCACAAACCGCATTTTTATTGCCTTCATCAAATATTTCGTTTGCTACAAGATTGGACATACATTCAAGCAGAACGACACAGCCGTTTTTTATTTTTATCCCCTTAAGGGATGAGTAGCATTCAACAGTTTCAAAGCCCTTGTCCGACCTTAATTTTTGATGTCTTTCAATTCTTTTTAAAGCCTCACTTCCATTAGGCTTCATTGTTGCTATATAAACAAGACCTGCGGCAGACAAATTACGGTAAAGCTCTACTGCAATGTTTTCCGCATACTCGCTTTTACCGCTGCCGCTGCCTCCCGTAATTACTGTAAGCATTGTCTGCTCTCCTTATACTCAACGCATTTTGCTACAAAGCCCTCTGCAAAGCCAGGGTTTGAATAATAAAAAATATGAGGATATCCACATATTACATTTTTATACTGATGAATGCAGTCCCAGCTTCTGCTGCCGCCCGGCTTTTCCGCCTTGAACATATTACCGTTATCGGTACTATCCCAGTAATGAAATTCATGCGCTTTGATTTGCTCACCCTTATTACACACATAACAATTATCCATTGCCGACAGAGTAATATATCCAAACCTTACAAGCTTACCGCAATAAAAAGCATTGCTGTCAATAATACCTGCCATATCAAAGCAATTTTTGTTTTTATCCTCCACGGTTTTATGCAGATACATAAAGCCGCCGCATTCCGCAAGGCAAGGCAGCCCCTTTTCAAGCTGTTGCCGTATATCCGCAAGCATTGCTTTATTACTGCTAAGCTCCCTGCAGTACAGCTCAGGGTAGCCACCGCCCAGGATAATTCCGTCGATATTTTCGGGCAACCTATTATCCTTTAAAGGGCTGAAATAATGTATTTCACAGCCAAAGCTTTCCAATAGTTCAAGGTTATCCTTATAATAAAAGCAAAAAGCATTATCCCTTGCAATACCTATCTTTACAAACCTGTTCTCCTTTTTTTCCTCAGTTAGCGCAATATTAAGGTTATCAGCTTTATTTGCAATATTTATCAGACGGTCAATATCTATACATTCCTCTGCAAGCAGTCCCAGCTTTTCAATTTTTGCATATAAATTCTTTATACTATCGGGAGTTAAAAGCCCTAAATGTCTGCTTTCAAAAGCACATTCTTCCGAATAGGGCAAATAGCCGATTACATTTATATTAAGCTCCTCTTCAATTATGGGCTTTAATGCAGTATACACCTGCTTTGAAGTATTATTAAGTATGACAGCCCTGATATTACTGTCATTTTTGTATTCCATAACACCTTTTATCAGCGAAGCTGCCGTAAGCGCCATACCCTTTGCATTTATAACGAGAACCACAGGCGCTTGCAAAGTTTTTGCAATATGATAGGTACTTGCCTGCGTTTTATCCATAGCAATACCGTCATAGTA
>CALIRN010000369.1 GCA_938042265.1 uncultured Eubacteriaceae bacterium | reverse complement strand
TTTTATCCACTTTGTCATTAAGTCTGTCAATATTTTTCAGCTCCAGATGTTGAAGCATTTGTACACTTCCTTAAAATACAGAATATTTAAAAAATCTTTTAATTGTATTAATTTTTTCCGTAAGCTCCTCGGGGTGAGGTACCTTGCGGTGAGGTTTATCAAAAATAAAGGGCTTAAGGATTTCAAAGCTTTCGGTACCTTTGTTGGCGGTTACACCCCTGTTAATCTGCTTTACAATAAGCTCTGTTAGCTTTGCCGTCAGCAGATATGCGCCAAATTTGTTAAAATGCGTATCCTCGCATACTATGGCAGGATTTTTTTTTGCAGTATTATAATCATCAGGCCATTTGCCTGTAAGTGTACCTGATTTTACCGATGTAAGATAATGGGCAGGTGTATTGCCAAGTACCTCAAATATGTTTTTAAATTCGGAAAACAGATCGATAACAAGCACGTCCTCCTCCTTGGCAAGCTGCTTTACTGCCCTTATGTAGGCATAGTTGTCGCCGCCGTGAAGACCCGGACCGTCGGCAAGACGGTTAGGTCCCGTATAGGTAAGACGGGGAGGTGCGGTTACCAGTACAGGTACTGCCCCTGCCTTTCTTGCAACCAATATATACTGTTTTAAAAACCACTTAAAAGTGCCTAGTACTCCGTCCCGTGAATACGGATAGTAGTAATCACCGTAGGAGGCTATGGTATCGTAGGCATTTATCAGGGTTTCCCTGTCTATATAGCGTGTGCTTGACGCCAGTGCATTAAGATATTCGGCAGGCAGATAACCTGAGTCTATCATTTCTCCCCTAATAACGGGATATCTGCCGTTGCCGTCGGGCTTGCCAAGAGGAGTAAGCCTGTTATACATGGTATCAAAGCTTTTTGTTTCGTCATCATTATGGCAAAATTCAATAAAAAGATAATCTCCGCTTTTTATATTGGCTGCAATTTCCCCCAACAGACCTTCATTTATAAAGGAGCGTGAGCTGCGGCCGCCTTTTGCGTAATTATGGAAGTCAACCTCACGTCCGTCAATAAAAAGATGAAGATATTGTCCCCAACCGCCTGTAAATTCATCTGGCTCGTATGCTTTAACAATAGAGTCCCCTGCCAAAAATACGGACAGCTTTTTTTCATCACTCATTTCCGTCACCCTTAAAAATATGTTTGCTGTGTAATATAATCTGTTAAAATTAATACTACGCATTATCTTATATATTATAATAAATTTTTCTGCAATAAACAAGCTAAATTATAAAAAGTTTAAAATTGTAAAAATAATTTAACATATAATTACATTTTGACAAAATCCGCATAATATCGGTGTTAAAATTATGCCCGTATTGAAATTATTATATTTTAATGGTATAATTAAACTACACAGAGGTGTCCTCGGACACGCGGGAGGAATAATATGGGTATTATTAATTGGCAGGAGGCTTTGCTTCCTTATGAACAGGCGGTAGATGAAATAACCACCAAGCTCAGGAGTCTGAAACGGGAGTATATCGTATCGGGCAAACACTCGCCTATTGAGCAGGTGGACGGACGAGTTAAGGCTGTTGCAAGCATTATTGATAAGGCTAACAGAAGACATATACCTGTTGACAGCGCATTTGAGGTGCTGGAGGATATAGCGGGTATAAGGGTTATATGTAAATTTGTTGAGGATATTACAAAGGTAGTGGAGCTGCTGCGGTTAAGAAACGGAAACGATATGACAATTATTGAGGAGGAGGACTATGTTACCAACACAAAAAAAAGCGGTTACCGCAGCTATCATGTTACGGTGGCATATCCAATTGTTACTTCTGGTGGCAGGCGTGAGCTTAAGTGCGAAATACAGATACGTACCCTTGCCATGAATTTTTGGGCAACAATAGAGCATTCCCTCAGGTATAAGTATGACGGAAATGTCCCCAAGGAGCTGCAGATAAGGCTGCAAAACTGTGCAGAGGCTGCCTTTCAGCTTGATAATGAAATGACTACCATACGTGATGAAATGCTTCAGGTGCAGCGTACAATACAGACAAGGGATTTTATTGTAAATGAAATTGTAAATAATATACATAACCTTTATTTCCATGCAGGTGTGGAAAAAATGAACCAGTTTAATATCCGCTTTACGGAGCTGTGCCAGGAGGGCAATGTGGAAAAGCTTAATGATTTTAACAGGGAGCTTGAAACCATGGCGGAAATATATAAGGTTAAGTACGTTTAGGAGGTACTTATGGCATTATATGCTTTGTCGGATACTCATCTGAGCTTTGCAAAGGATAAGCCGATGGATATTTTTGACGATATATGGAAAGATCATCCCATTAAGATTAGGGAAAATTGGCTTAATACCGTAACTGATGAGGATACGGTGCTTATGCCGGGGGATATTTCATGGGCAATTAATTATAAGGAGCTTGAGCCTGATATGGACTTTATTATGTCTCTGCCGGGCAAAAAAATCATATCCCCCGGAAACCACGACTATTGGTGGAATTCCACTCAAAGGCTTAATGGTATGTATAAGGATATCACCTTTGTAAAAAGCAATTTTTATGCTTACGGAGATATGGCAATATGTGCTGCTAAGGGATGGATATGCCCTAATGATACACGCTATACCCCGCAGGATGAAAAGCTTTATAAGCGTGAAACGGGCAGACTTAAGATGGCACTGGACAGTGCGGTAAATAAAGGATATAATAATCTTATGGTTATGATGCACTTTCCCCCTACTAACGATAAAAGGGAGAGAAGCAGCTTTGTTGACCTGCTGGAGGAGTACGGTGTAAAAAGGGTTGTCTACGGGCATCTCCACAGCAACCGTAGCTATTATGCAAGCTATCAGGGCATTGTAAACGGCATTGAGTATATTCTTGTATCCTGTGATTACAGAAATTTTGTGCCGCAAAAAATAGAAATTGATTAATGGAGGACTTATATTATGTCAAACAAAAATCCTATTGTTACATTTAAAATGGAAAACGGTGATACTATCAGGGCGGAGCTTTATCCCGATATTGCCCCAAACACCGTTAAAAACTTTATAAGCTTGGTTAACCACGGCTTTTATGACGGACTTATTTTCCACAGAGTTATCCCCGGATTTATGATTCAGGGAGGTGACCCTGATGGTATAGGCATAGGCGGCCCGGGCTATTCCATTAAGGGAGAGTTTAGCCAGAACGGCTTTAAGAATGATTTAAAGCATACAGCAGGTGTACTTTCAATGGCAAGAAGTATGCGCCCTGACTCTGCAGGCAGCCAGTTTTTTATCATGCATAGGGACGCACCTCACCTTGACGGCGCTTATGCTGCCTTTGGCAAGGTTATAGAGGGTATGGAAACAGTAAATAAAATTGCTGAAGTACCTACGGATTATCAGGACAAGCCTATTGACGATGTGGTTATGGAAAGTGTAAGCGTTGAGCAGTTTGGCGTTGTTTATGATGAGCCTGAAAAGTGTTGATTTGTTTTTTATTAGGGGCTGCTGCTGCAGTCCCTTTTTCTAATATAAAATTAATAATATATTAATTGCATGTTAATATATGTATCATATACTACAATAAAACGGAGGTGTGGATAGTGAGTGAGGAGAAAAAGTCAAAAATACTTATAGTTGAGGATGAAATAAAGCTTGCGCGTTTTGTGGAGCTTGAGCTTAAGCATGAAGGCTATGACGTAGTTGTTGCCAATGACGGCAGATCAGGGCTGATCTGCTTTGAGACCTGCAGACCCGATGTGGTGCTTCTGGATTTAATGCTGCCTGAGCTTAGTGGTATAGAGGTATGCAGGCGTATAAGAAAGACATCGGATGTACCTGTTATTATGCTTACGGCAAAGGGAGAAACCATGGACAAGGTTATCGGTCTTGACAGCGGTGCAGATGATTATATGACAAAACCCTTTGCAATAGAGGAGCTTCTGGCAAGGCTGAGAGCAGCTCTAAGGCGAAAGGTTAAATCGGGTAGCGGTGAAAACGAGTCTGTATTAAAGCTTAATGCCCTTACCATTGACGTGGCAAGGCATACCGTTAAATACGGGGATAATATGATAGAGCTTACCAAGCGTGAGTTTGAGTTGCTTGAATACCTTGTACGCAATAAAAATATTGTGCTTACAAGAGAGCAGATTTTAAATAAGGTTTGGGGTTATGACTATATAGGCGAAACAAATGTTGTGGATGTTTATATAAGATACTTAAGAACCAAAATTGACGATAAGTATGATGTTAAGCTGATACATACAATAAGGGGTGTCGGTTACTATGCGAAAGATGATGAACAGGCTGATTGAAAGGCTTAATAAAATATCAATAAGTAAAAAGATTACAATAATTTACTCAATATTTTTTCTGCTTCTGCTTGTAACGGTATCTTCATTTATGCTGATTAATGCTTGGATGTATTACGGCAGTGTTTCGCGCAGTGAGCTTGAGGAAACTGCCGACAAGGTGGTAAGCTATATTGAGGACGGCGGAGATGCCTTTTCCGATGCGGTTGATGAGTTAAATCCTAATAAATATGTTAAGGTGGTAGTGACCGAAAGAGGCAGTAAGCCCCACGATTTTGCCAATAACCATGGATTTCCGCCTCCGGATTTTGAAACAAAGCCGCCTGATGATAACGGGACGCTGCATTTTAAAACGGGCAGATTTAACAATCAGCAATATATGTATGCAATGAGAGTTGCGGTCTATGATGGCAGGGAATATTTTGTTCAGGTATTCAGACCGCAGAACACAGAGCTGGGAGTTATGAAAATATTTATAATGATATTCCTTGTGATAAATGCATTTGCATTGCTGCTGTCCGTAAAGATAGGCAAAATTATCAGCCTTAAAATGCTTAAGCCAATACGTGAAATGACGGAAACAGCGGATAAAATTACTGCCGAGGATTTAAGCGGGCGGGTTGAGCTACCTGTTGCCGATGATGAATTCAGAGCGTTGGCAATTACCTTTAACAATATGTTTGACAGGCTTGAAAACAGCTTTGAAAAGCAGAAACAGTTTGTTTCCGACGCCTCACACGAGCTGAGAACACCAATCTCGGTTATACAGGGTTATGCCAATTTAATTGACAGATGGGGCAAAAGTGATGAGGAGGTTTTGGAGGAATCCATAAGCTCCATTAAAAGTGAAACCGAGCACATGAACATACTTATCAATCAGCTGCTTTTTTTGGCAAGAGAGGATAAGGGAACCACAGCAATAAATAAGGAAAAAATTAATCTTTGGGATCTTGCAAATGAGGCCGTATCCGAAACAAACATAACCAATCCTCCCGATGAGGTGCTTTGCAGCCTTACGGGAGAGGAAAGTGCTTTTGTTTTTGCAGACAGCCATTTAATCAAGCAGACGGTAAGAATAATTATTGAAAATGCTATAAAGTACACAGGTGACAAGCCCTGCAAAATCAGTCTTAATATTGCAAAGGATAAGGGTAAGGTGCTTCTAAGTATTGCTGATAACGGCATTGGCATACCCAAGGAGGATACCGAACATATATTTGACAGGTTTTTCAGAGGTGATAAATCACGCAATAAGCAGATACCCGGTAACGGTCTGGGATTGTCCATAGCCTATAGTATTATACGTAAGCATAACGGAAAAATATGGGCTGAAAGTGAACAGGGCGAGGGAAGTACGTTTTATATTGAGCTTGAGGCTGCAGAATAAAAAAATAACCATTTGTCAAAATATTTTACTTGACAGATGGTTATTTTTATTGTACAATAACACAAGTGAGTGTAAAGCAATATTAGTTGACAGGTGATGTTATGGATAAGGTGCTTGAAATTACTTTATTATATGACTTTTACGGTGAGCTGCTTACGGAAAAGCAGCGCAATGTAATTGAGCTTTATTACCTTGATGATTACTCACTTAACGAAATCGGCGACCGCTACGGTATTACACGTCAGGCGGTGCACGAAATGATTAAGCGGACTGAAAAAATATTGATGCAGTATGAGGAAAAGCTGCTGCTTGTGGATAAATTTCTTAAGCAGAAGGAAAGGCTTGAAGCTGCTGCAGCTGAATTTGACAGACTCCTTGCCGAAAAGAAGCTGTCAGAGGATAAGGACTTTGCCGTATTGAGAGAGGCTGTAAGCCGTATTTTGGATTAGGAGGCTTAAAATGGCGTTTGAAAGCTTATCAAACAAGCTCCAGGATGTGTTTAAGCAGCTCAGAGGAAAGGGCAAGCTTACCGAAAAGGACGTTAAAGCAGCATTAAGAGAGGTTAAGCTGGCACTGCTTGAGGCTGATGTAAACTTTAAAATAGTCAAGGATTTTGTAAACAGTGTAACCGAAAAGGCAATAGGCGGTGATGTGTTGGAGGGGCTTAATCCGGCACAGCAGGTTGTTAAAATTGTTAATGACGAGCTTACTTACCTTATGGGCAGTACACAAAGCAAGCTTACGTTTTCACCAAAGTCACCTACCGTTTATATGATGGTGGGTTTACAGGGTGCAGGTAAAACTACCACTACGGGCAAGCTTGCGGGTCAGCTCAGAAAGCAGGGTAAACATCCGTTGCTTGTTGCCTGCGACGTTTACAGACCTGCCGCAATCAAGCAGTTGCAGGTTGTGGGTAAAACCTATGATATACCCGTTTTTGAAAGGGGTCAGATTAACCCTGTTGAAATTGCAAAGCAGGCTGTTGAATATGCTTCGGGCAATGGTAATGACATTGTTATTATAGATACCGCAGGCAGGCTCCATATCAATGAGGAGCTTATGGAGGAGCTTGCAAATATCAAGACAGAGGTTAAGCCTCAGGAAATACTTCTTGTTATAGATGCAATGACAGGTCAGGATGCAGTTAATGTGGCTGAAAGCTTTAACGAAAAGCTTGGTCTTGATGGTGTTATTATAACAAAGCTTGATGGTGATACCAGAGGAGGTGCGGCGCTTTCCGTAAGGGCTGTAACCGGTAAGCCCATTAAATATGTGGGTATGGGTGAAAAAATGGAGGACCTTGAGCCTTTCTACCCGGACAGAATGGCGTCACGTATACTTGGCATGGGTGATGTGCTGAGCCTTATTGAAAAGGCGCAGCAGGTTTATGATGAAAACAAGGCTAAGGAGCTGGAGCAGAAAATGCGCTCAAGCGACTTTAACCTTGAGGATTTTATGGCACAGCTTCAGCAGGTTAAAAAAATGGGTCCTATGAAGGACTTGTTAAAAATGATACCCGGTACGGGCAGGCTCAATCTTGACGAGCTTAACATTGAGGATAACGCAACAGCAAAGGTTGAGGCTATTATCCAGTCTATGACGGTTCAGGAGAGGCGTAATCCCGATATTTTAAACGGCTCCCGCAAAAAGAGAATTGCGCAGGGCAGCGGCAGGACCATTCAGGAGGTTAACCAGCTTTTAAAGCAGTTTAACGATATGAAGAAAATGATGAAGTCCTTAACCGATATGACAAAGGGTAAAAAGAACAGGATGAAGTTTCCTTTTTTACCATAATTAAAATTGCTTTATAAAAATTATTTTCTTATGAATATATTGAATATTTTCAAGATTTTATAAGAACAAAAAAGAAATAAAAATCTTGTATTTGCTAAAAAATGTTTAACGCTACGGCGAATTTTCGTTGAAAATTTGTCTGAACGCTGCATTTTTCTGAACGCAAATGATTTTTATAATATAAAAGTTATTACAAAGGAGGTGAAAAAACAAAATGGCAGTAAAGATCAGATTAAAGAGATTAGGTGCTAAGAAGGCTCCTTTTTATAGAATAGTTGTTGCTGATTCAAGAACACCAAGAGGTGGTCAGTCAATCGCAGAGTTAGGCTATTATGATCCAACTAAGGACCCTGCTGTATTAAAGGTTGATGTAGAGGGTGCTAAGAAGTGGATCGGAAATGGTGCACAGCCTACTGATACTGTTAAGGCTCTTCTCAAGAAGGCAGGAGCTATTGAGGCTTAATAAAAATGCAGTATTGTTGGTGTAACAGCTTCGTGGAGGACATATTATGAAGGAATTACTCGAAGTTATTGCAAAAAATCTTGTTGATAATCCTGATAAGGTTGCTGTAAATGAGAGAATTGATGATGACGCTCTTATTCTTGAGCTTACGGTTGACGGTGAGGATATAGGCAAGGTTATTGGTAAGCAGGGAAGAATTGCAAAGTCAATTCGTGCTGTTGTAAAGGCTGCCGCTACCCGTGAGGATAAAAAGGTAGTCGTAAAAATTATGTAATACAAAAAGGGACTTGCATAGCTGCAAAGTCCCTTTTTAACTGGCACATATTAAGCCTCTTCGCCGACTTGGACAGAAGGTGATTAACTATTATTGAGCAGGAGTGCGGGCTTATATAGGTGACAAGCTTTCAGCTTTCGGTTTCATAGGGCATCTGATAAATTTTTACTTCTTAAGTATAGTAATGAATTTGTAAAAGTCAATATTTACAAGGGGACTGTCCCCAGTAAATTATATCTGTATAACCAAAACAGCTGTTATATTCATTGCAAAGCTGCTGTGCTGTCACAATTTTATCTGCTTACTATCTTATACTCGAAATCACTGGTAAACACATCTGAAATTCCATCGGTAATATAAATTTCGCCGTTATCTGTCACAAAAACAACATCAAAGTCATCATACTGTTTCCAGAAGCTTATACCGTCTTCAAGTCCCATAATATAGATTGATGTGGAAAGTGCATCGGCAAGGGTACCGCTTTTACTTACAATAGTTACCGAGGAAAGTCCATTTGAGGCAGGATAACCTGTTGCTGGGTCTATGATATGATGATAAATTATACCATCTTTTTCAAAATATCTTTGATAGCCACCAGAGGTTATGACTGCTTTATCTTCTGCTTCTATTACACCTATGTAGGGATGCTGCGCATCGCCAAAGGGATTTTGCACAGCAATTTTCCATCTGCTGCCATCGGGCTTTTTCCCGATTGCCTGTACATTTCCGCCAAGAGATATAATAGCTGACTCAACACCTTCATTTTTAAAAAGCTCTGTAAGCCTATCCGATGTAAATCCTTTTGCTATACCACCAAGGTCAATACGGGAATTACCCGATAAACTTATTATGTTATTGCCATTCAATAAAATATTTTTGTAATTTACCTTTTTTAAGACATCTGCAAGTTCCGATGTGGCGGGAACTCTAAAATTTTCATTCGAAAATCCCCATAATGACATGATAGGTTCAATGGTAATGTCAAATACCCCATTTGTTTTTTCACTTATTTCAACAGCTTTTAAGATAAGCTCTTTCGTTTCATCGGAAATTTCTGTTTTTCCGCTTTCATTAAGACGGTAGATTTCACTATCCTTGTTTGTCTTGCTAAGCATTTTATCTATACGCATGATTTCCGCTTCTGCTTTGTCAAGAATATTACTGTTACCATATACTGTAAGATCCATAGTTGTATCCATTGCAAATATATTTCTTGTATTGGGTTCGGATACAGCATCGGATGCAATATCTGTATTTTCATTTTCAATACAACCGGTAAACAGTATCATTATTATTAAAAATAAAGCTATCGGTTTTGATCTGATCATATACATTCTTCCTTTTTAAGTATAATATTCAATCTTTTTAATATTATCTGCGCTGCCATTCCCGTAAAAAAGCCGGTAATAACGGCAGAAACAAACAGTATAAAAAAATATCCGGCTATCTGCCATGTACCTGTTATAAAAATTGCCGCAACTATCTGTCCTATATTATGTGCTATAGCTCCGAAGATGCTTATGACCCACAGCTTATCGGTTTTTATTAAATAACAGGCAACCGACATTGCGGTAAAGCTGAACAGACCTCCCGTAAAACTATAACAAAAGCTTATTGCCTGTCCACAAAAAATGCTTGTTATTACAATGCGGAGTATAAAGACCATAAAAGCATCTCTTCTGTTCTCTGTAATAATAACAATAAGTATTATTATGTTTGCAAGCCCCGGCTTTATGCCGGGAATAGGTGCTATAGGCGGAAGAAATGATTCAAGTGTAAAAATTATAAGTGCGATCGTAAGATACATTGAAAGCTTTGTAAGTTTTTTTACGTTCATTGTTTTTTCCATATAACCCTTTATGATTTTGCTGTTGGTACGCCTGAAACTGCATCTATATCATTTTTCTCTGTAATAGCGACAGTTAGCTTGTGGGGCAGACATACTATAGGCGTAGCTCCGTTATTTATGTATTTTGTATTCACACATATTTTATCTGGGCAATCCGCATCCACAATAGCTATTCTGCCTTTTTCCGCGCGTATTGTATTTATACCGCCATCTGTGGATCTTACCGTGAATTCAAAAGGTTCCTCCACAGCATTCAGGTCAATTTCTCTTATTATTTTTCCATCCTGCATTATTTGAGCAACAGGGGATTTAACGATATGATTATTTTGGTAAAACCATATTGCAGAACATATCAAGGATAAAGATAAAAAAGTCATAAACCAAACCATATTGCTTTTCATAGTATCAACCTCCCGGCGATTATTTTATCAGATGTGATAAGACTTCCACCTTTATAGGTGAGGTAATATATTTTTGTTATCAGTGAAAGTTCAATCTCCCACCATTGAATCGGAAAGATGAATCTGACTGCCGCAGGCAGCTTTTGCGAAGCAAAAGTTCTGACAATAAACGCTCCGCGAGGATGCACGCATTTCGTAAAGGAATGTGTTTGCTTATGCAAATCGAAATGCGTGCAAATTCTCATAGGAGCGAGAATTGAATTAATAACGATTTATGTTAGCTGCATTGGTCATATTTAGCCAAATATACCCATACTTCGCTTATGCTGTTTCGGTTAAAATATTATAACCATTATCCTTTTATATAAAAATGTCATTCCGACTATATAAACAGCTCCTGTTTCCAAATTAAAAACAGGGGCTGTTCAATAATATTGACCCAATATTTTTTACAAATCAATATTTAATTGTAATGAAGTGAATATATAAGACAGCATAATTACTGTTTATGCAAATCATATTTTATCACTTTTCAAATAACGAACCGAAGCTTTCGGAGATCGGTTTGCCATTTTCGCCGCCATTGATCAGACCGCTTGCTGTTATAATATCTGCACTTGTGAAGGCGGTGATCTGTATTTCGGGTTTAACGTAATTCTGTTTCATAATTACTCGACCTCCTCATCCTCAATTTTAATTACATCGGGAACAGCTTCTTCCTTGAAAGGTATTTCCTTGCTTTTGGTCTCACTTTTTGAATCTTCTGCTGTCCTTTCTTCGCTGACAAGCGAAACTGCGCTGCCGCTTACGGTATCATCATCTGCCGCATAAGTCTTTACCGAAACTGTTTCGCCTAAACTGCTTAATGAATAATCAATGCTGTCTGCTTTAACTTCGTTACCGTTTAAGTCTACAGAATAAGGTGTTACCTTAATTTTTGTATCGGGATCGGCAATATCACTTATCTCAAATGAATAAAGATACTTATTTTCGGCAAAATCTTCCAATCCAAGTTCAGAGCCCGCTACTGATGTATAGACTACATTTGTACTCCTTCGTATCTCAATGCCGTCAGCCTCGAAAATAAAGCCAACTACCTTGTAGTCAAGACTGTCGATACTTGCCACAAAACGGATAGTATCATCGGCAGCCTTTTCAGCCTTTGCAGAGGAAATACCATCATATTTTGGCTTTTCTGCAATATAGTCAACGGTAAACTTATTGATTATATAATTGTTGCAGCTTAATTCCACCGTATATGTTGTTCCGTCGACAGGAGTACCAAAGGTTTCAATAGTACCTGCTTTATTAGTTACACTTCCGGGAATGATAGAAATTTTTCCGTTTTCAACATTAACAAAAACAGGATCGATATCATCATCGGCAGGATCAACTTCCATAGGCGTAAGATATGTATAAACAGGATTTCTGCCGCCTGTTGTATAGTATACCTTTGCAGTTACATTTTCCGCATCGGCAGGAAGACCGCTAAGAGAGATTGTATTTGAATTTTCAAATTTTGCAGTTACAGTACCTGTATAAACCTGTGAAATAGGAAGTTCCACATTGTAATCATAAATATAGTTCGTGTACACAGGTGCTGCATTGTCCGTAAGGTCATTATCCTTGACTGTGCAGTAGTAACGGATATTTTTTATAGTTTTACCGTCAAGACCGTCTGTTACAGCTACTTTCCAAGCAATATCACTTGATGACCATATCTGAGCGAGCTGATATAAACCTTTTGTCGTTCCGTCATCGGCAGTAATAACAACAGCATTTATAAGTTTGTCAGAAGCTTCCGATGCCTCACTTACATTAAGCTGAACATCACCCCAGTTTGTGCCATAGGAAGCAGAAACATTGATTGTTGCTGTACTTGTTGCCGTGCTTTTACTTGACTTAAAACCAGTACCGTCATATTCGAGATAATTTTCGGGTTCGCTGTCAAGTACATAGTAAGAATAATCGGGAGCTTCCATAAGTGCCTCATATCCTGTGAGATTACTTGATGATGTCTGGCCCTTTCCCAGTGTGGCAACGGTAACAGCTGAAGAATCGGTTATCTCATTTCCGCCAAGTGCCTTTACAGTATCAAGATTATCAACCTTGACAGCCCATGTAACCCCTCGGAGCTTTGCACCGTTTTCTCCTCCGACAGCCGTAACTGTACCGTCATCCGAAATAGAAGCCGATATGCCCGAATGGTATGCACCACCTGCTTTGCCATAGTTGCCGACCTTGTTCGTTGCCGATGAAATGGCATCAATGTCACCTATAACTGCATTTTCTGCTGTATAAAACTCACCATAAGGTATGTTCATAAGAACATAACCGCTGAAATTCTTCGAATAGTCAACGGTAAACTTATTGATTATATAATTGTTGCAGCTTAATTCCACCGTATATGTTGTTCCGTCGACAGGAGTACCAAAGGTTTCAATAGTACCTGCTTTATTAGTTACACTTCCGGGAATGATAGAAATTTTTCCGTTTTCAACATTAACAAAAACAGGATCGATATCATCATCGGCAGGATCAACTTCCATAGGCGTAAGATATGTATAAACAGGATTTCTGCCGCCTGTTGTATAGTATACCTTTGCAGTTACATTTTCCGCATCGGCAGGAAGACCGCTAAGAGAGATTGTATTTGAATTTTCAAATTTTGCAGTTACAGTACCTGTATAAACCTGTGAAATAGGAAGTTCCACATTGTAATCATAAATATAGTTCGTGTACACAGGTGCTGCATTGTCCGTAAGGTCATTATCCTTGACTGTGCAGTAGTAACGGATATTTTTTATAGTTTTACCGTCAAGACCGTCTGTTACAGCTACTTTCCAAGCAATATCACTTGATGACCATATCTGAGCGAGCTGATATAAACCTTTTGTCGTTCCGTCATCGGCAGTAATAACAACAGCATTTATAAGTTTGTCAGAAGCTTCCGATGCCTCACTTACATTAAGCTGAACATCACCCCAGTTTGTGCCATAGGAAGCAGAAACATTGATTGTTGCTGTACTTGTTGCCGTGCTTTTACTTGACTTAAAACCAGTACCGTCATATTCGAGATAATTTTCGGGTTCGCTGTCAAGTACATAGTAAGAATAATCGGGAGCTTCCATAAGTGCCTCATATCCTGTGAGATTACTTGATGATGTCTGGCCCTTTCCCAGTGTGGCAACGGTAACAGCTGAAGAATCGGTTATCTCATTTCCGCCAAGTGCCTTTACAGTATCAAGATTATCAACCTTGACAGCCCATGTAACCCCTCGGAGCTTTGCACCGTTTTCTCCTCCGACAGCCGTAACTGTACCGTCATCCGAAATAGAAGCCGATATGCCCGAATGGTATGCACCACCTGCTTTGCCATAGTTGCCGACCTTGTTCGTTGCCGATGAAATGGCATCAATGTCACCTATAACTGCATTTTCTGCTGTATAAAACTCACCGTAAGGTATGTTCATAAGAACATAACCGCTGAAATCATCATCACTTTGATCATCTGCAAAAACAGAAAAGGGAAGCGAACCTGATACCATTGCTAAAGAAAGCAAGGTAGCGGTAATCCTTTTTAGTTTCATAGAAAAACCTCCTTATCTTTAAATTGTTAGCTATGACTAACCTATATGTATAAAATAACATCATTAAGATTTGCAAGCATATATACCCGGGATCAGCTTTTTAATCAAGATATTATCGCATACGGTTAGAGTATGGTAACTATTGTTAGCCTTAGCTAACAATAGTTACCATTTTATCATATTGATTGACTTATGTCAATACTCTGAGATAAATATTTTATCAGATGGGATAAGACTCCCACCTCTATAGATGAGGGTAACATATTTTTGTTGTCAGTGGGAGTCCAATCTACCATCTGATAAATGCTACGCGAGAGTTGAATAAAGTACCAATGATGCTTGTAATACTGTCGGAGAAAACAACGTTTTCAAGGCTGAAGCATTGTTTGAATGCATTTTTCCTATGCGTGTTATGCCGTAGGGTATAAATTTCGGCTAATAGGATAAAAAGGTAGTTGTAAAAATTATGTAATCAAAAAAGAAATCTGTGGTAAAATACAGATTTCTTTTTATTTGGGGATAATTTATTCACAAGGCATAGTATATTCCGAATTAAGTACTTTTTGCATTATACAGGCGGCATCAGCGGCGGTAATAACTCCATCGGCATTTACATCAAGGTAAGTCATAAAGTCTGCTGAAATGTTGATATTTTCAATATCGGTTTTAAAGTTGCTGTCAAGTGCTTTTTGCATAATTTGAGAGGCATCCTGCGAGGTAAGATAGCCGTTGCCTGTGGCATCACCGTAAACCTTTTCCGAGTCTGATAAAACTATACAGTTAAGTTGGTTTTCAGCAGCATATTGCTGTGCATAACTGTCCTGATGGCAAAACAGAGTAATGTCCTTACCGTCATAGGCGTTTTCAAATGCCTGCTCACCTATATATATAACACTTGACGGTATGGAAACCTCGATTATATGACATTGGTAAAAAGCATAGCTGCCTATATATTTAAGATTAGTGGGAAGAATAAGTCTTTCAAGTCCGCTACGCTCAAAGACGCCGCTGTTTATAATGATAATACTGTCAGGCAAAATTACAGATTTCAGGTTTGTACATTGGGCAAAGGCACAGGTGTCAATAACCGAAACTGTTTCCGGCAGGTTGACTTCCGTAAGTGACAGGCAACCCTGAAAGGCTCTTTCAGCTATAAAGGTTGTGCCATAGGGAATGTCAACTTTAGCAAGTGAGCTGCAGCAGGAAAAAAGGGAGTTGCTGATTTTTCCAATTTCGTGGGATAATCTTACAGAGGTCAGCTTTGCACAGTTTTCAAATGCGGAGTCACCCAAATAACTTACACTGTCGGGCAGATTGATTTCTAAAAGGCTTAAACAGTTGTAAAAACAGTAAGGACCTATATTTGTAACGGTGTCTGGAATTTCAATATTCGTAAGGGCTTCACAATTGGAAAATGTGTTTTTTTCCAGTCTTTCAAGCTTACTTGGCAGGACAACCGTTTTTAGCGAGGTACAGCGGTAAAATGCATAGCTGCCTATATTATTTATACCATCTGACATAGTGACACTTTCAAGACCTGTACAGTTTGCAAATGCATAATCGGGTATGTTGGTTAGTGTTGACGGTATGGCGAGGTTTTTAAGTGAGCTGCATTGGTAAAATGAGCTACTTTGTATCTGAGTTAGTCCTTCAGGCAGATTTATACTCTCAAGGTTTGTGCAAAAGTAAAAAGACTCGCTACCTAAAGCTGTAATGCCTGTGGGTAGAGTAACTTTTTCCAGTCCCTTGCAGTTGGCAAAGGCACGGTCTGATATTTCGGTTACGCTTTTTGGTATAGTAACCTCTGTAAGACTGGTGCAGGACTGAAAGGCGTTAGTGCCAATGTATGTAACAGTATCTGGTATTTCTATGCTTATCATATCCCAGCATAGACCAAAGGCATTGTCACCGATACCGGTAATCGTAACTCCGTTTATGCTTTCGGGGATAACCGCAGAGGTTATGGTTTTATCGGAGTCCATAATAATTCCCTGAGCTGCATCATAGTATATATTGCCGCCGGATACGGGATAAACCGATAAATCCTCCGAATAAGCTCCTGTATCGGCATATATGCTTACATGGTAAGTAAATATGATACCGAGCCAAAACAGACATAAAATAATCCTTTTATTCATAAAATATTCCTCCGTTTTTCTTTAGTTTTCTGTATTGCACAGCAGCAGCCCCGATACTAGCCCGAATATAAAGCCGCCTATGTGCGCAGAGTTGGCAACATTTGTATCAATTATATTAAGAAAGCCGCTGCACAGGGATATAATCAAAAACATAACCATAAAATAGGTGTCCTTGCCGTCTACCGCCCTTTTTATACGCAGCGAGTAGCCTAAAATTGCACCAGTAAGACCAAATGTGGCTCCCGATGCTCCTACGGCAATTCCGTTTGATACAAGGCAGTACAAAATATTTCCCGCAAGATCTGAGCCAAGATAGATAATCAGGAATTTAATCTTGCCATAATATCTTTCAATACTGGAGCCAAATACATATAAAAACAGCATATTACTTAAAAGATGCGCAATACCGCAATGAAGAAACATAGAAGTAAACAGTCTGTAATATTGGGCATTTTCAAAAATAAGAGCCTTGTTTACAGCACCCAGACTTATCAGGTTATCAATGTCTGTTCCGCCACTTAAATAGGTTATGGCAAGCATAAGGATGTTTATAACAATCAGTGTAAGGGTAAGCACAATGTTGTTGCTTTTTACGGTGCTTCTGCGCTTATCCGCCTCATTTTGTACAAGAGTACCTATTTCTGCATCAGGGCTATAGCTGCTGTCAATTTTGGAAAGCGCCGTTTCAAGCAGCTTTTTAAGGTCGATAATTTTATCGGGCTGGCTGCCCTTTACAATAATTTTTTCTTTATTGGGATCTATTATCCATCGCACTTCAATGTTAAAGGCGGTATAATCATCAATATCAATTGTGCAAAAATCGGTGAGTGTCTCCTCATTACCGATAAAAAGTCCGATAAAATATGCCTTGCTGCACCTGACGGATTTTGCATGGCTGTAAAAGCTGCTGCGTACAGAGGAATAAACTTCTCTGTAATCAAAAGGCACAGCACTGTTTATAAGTGAAACACCGTACAGAGAGGTGCCGCTGTATTTAAAAAAGGTTATGTATTTGCTATCGTTGCCTATAACAGTGCTTCCGCAAAGCTGCGGTATTATGCGGTAGTCTCTTTCAAGCAGTATTTCCGTAATGTTTTTTATTAATGACAAGCTATCACCTCGGTAATTATTCTTTAGTATATTTTAACCGACAAAGGTATCCTTAGTATTGTCGGTTATTAGTATATGGCAAAGAGGAGCACAAGTACTGCAGACTATTGCCCCAATATCCATGTAACTGCATATAGCATGACGAAGCCTGGAATGCCCAAAAGTCCTGTAATAAGTGCTGTAAAGCCATTTATGCCAACTGCCAGCCCTATGGGTGACAGCAGAAAGTCGGTGGCAAATATGGCAAAGGCACCTATTACAGACCGTATAATCAGTAAAATAAGTGTTTTTAGCGGTCTGCCTAATATAACAGCAAAGGCTGCCAATATCAGTACACCAAGCATTAAATAAATTACGTAATCAGACTGCATATCCCTCACCTGCCGTTACATTAAGCTCTCTGCAAAGCCTGAGATAGTAGGCGTGACGTCTGTATAGAGATTCCATCTCAAAAATAATGCTGTCAATCAGCAGGTCGTCAGTTGCATAGTTCAATTTGTTTTCAGCCAGCTCCAGCTGCTTCTCTATGGAACGGAGAGTGTCAATAAGCTCCTTGTAATATTCCCTCAATTTAATATACCTCCTTATGACTAAAATTGTCTGTATTAATAGTATAGTTAATTTTGGAAATATTATTCTATAAGTTATATTTATCGTAACTGTGTACGGTTAACTTACCATTGCAAAAAAATAAGCTTATATAAATTATATTGTACAATAATTTAGCTGATAAAGGAAGCCCCTTTCTTACTTAGGCAATGAGTGGTTACTATTTATTATTGGTGTGGGTATAAGTTTATGTTTAATGTAAAGGCATCACGGAAGATGTAGGTTATGGAAAGGAAATCTGACTGCAAAAGCTATGAAGTGAACAATGAGAATATCTTCAACTCATAAATTAAATATGTAAAATTTAGAAAACAGGAGTAAAACGGAGAAAATAAAAGTAAAATTAAGTAAATATTGAATATTTTCTAATTTCAGTAAAATATGGGCAAATTTGGGTATTGCAATATTGCGCCCCTTAATCTATTATATAAGCATAGTTAGCACTCGATTGGAGTGAGTGCTAACAAAAGAAAAAGGTACGATTATTTATTATAAATGTTTTAAGGAGGAATTAAGATGTTAAAACCATTAGGTGACAGGGTAGTTCTTAAGCAGCTTGAGGCTGAGGAAACCACAAAGGGAGGTATAATCCTTACTTCTCAGTCAAAGGAAAAGCCACAGGAGGCAGAGGTTATTGCCGTAGGTCCGGGTGTAAAGGTTGATGGAAAAGCAGTGCCTGTTGACAGCGTTAAGGTTGGCGATAAGGTTGTTTATTCAAAGTATTCCGGTATGGAGGTTAAGTACGAGGGTACTGAATATATCATAGTTAAGGAAAGCGACATTCTCGCTGTTGTTGAATAATTGAATTAAATACTTATATTATTAGGAGGTAATTTATAATGGCTAAACAGATTAAATATGGCGTAGATGCCAGAAAGGCTCTTGAAAGCGGTGTTAATCAGCTTGCAGATACAGTAAAGGTTACCCTTGGTCCTAAGGGCAGAAATGTAGTTCTTGATAAAAAGTACGGCTCACCTCTTATTACAAATGACGGTGTTACCATTGCAAAGGATATCGAGCTTGAGGATGCATTTGAGAACATGGGTGCTCAGCTTGTAAAAGAGGTTGCAACAAAGACAAATGACGTGGCAGGTGACGGTACTACAACAGCTACGGTGCTTGCACAGGATATGATTAAGGAAGGTCTTAAGAATATTGCGTCAGGTGCTAACCCAATCATACTGAGAAAGGGTATGGCAAAGGCTACAGAGGCAGCAGTAAAGGCTATTAAGGATATGAGCCAGCCTGTTGCAGGTAAGGACCATATTGCAATGATTGCTTCTATCTCTGCTGCAGACGAAGAGGTTGGCGCTATGATTGCCGACGCTATGGAGAAGGTTTCCAATGACGGTGTTATTACTGTTGAGGAGTCCAAGACAATGAATACAGAGCTTGAGCTTGTTGAAGGTATGCAGTTTGACAGAGGTTATTTATCAGCCTATATGTCAACAGATATGGAAAAGATGGTTGCTAACCTTGATAATCCATATATCCTTATTACAGATAAGAAGATTACAAACATTCAGGATATTCTGCCTTTGCTTGAGCAGATTGTTCAGCAGGGTGCAAAGCTCCTTATTATTGCTGAGGATGTTGAGGGTGAGGCTCTTACAACACTTATTGTTAATAAGCTGAGAGGCACATTTAACTGTGTTGCCGTTAAGGCTCCAGGCTTTGGCGACAGAAGAAAGGAAATGCTTGAGGATATTGCCGTTCTTACAGGCGGTACGGTTATCAGCAGTGAGCTTGGTCTTGATCTTAAGGAGGCTACTGTTGATATGCTTGGTCGCGCAAAGACGGTTAACGTTTCCAAGGAGAATACAATTATTGTAGGTGGCAGCGGTGAGAAGGCTGAAAGTGATGCAAGAGTAGGTCAGATAAGAGCACAGCTTGAAGAGTCTACATCAGAGTTTGATAAGGAAAAGCTTCAGGAAAGACTTGCTAAGCTTGTTGGCGGTGTTGCCGTTATCAAGGTTGGTGCTGCTTCTGAAATGGAGCTTAAGGAAAAGAAGCTCCGTATGGAGGATGCTCTTGCAGCTACAAAGGCGGCTGTTGAGGAGGGTATCATCTGCGGCGGAGGTTCCGCTTATATACACTGTATTCCTGCTGTTGAAAAGGTTTACGGCGAGCTGGACGGTGATGAAAAGACAGGCGCAGGTGTTATCCTTAAGGCACTTGAGTCACCTCTCCGTCAGATTGCGGTAAATGCAGGTCTTGAAGGTGCGGTAATTGTAAACAATGTTAAGGAGAGTAGTGAGGGCGAAGGCTTTAACGCTCTTACGGGTGAATATGTAAATATGGTATCCGCAGGTATTATTGACCCTGCTAAGGTTACAAGAAGTGCTCTCCAGAATGCAAGCAGTGTTGCATCAACTATCCTTACAACAGAGTCCGTTGTTGCGGATATTAAGGAGGATGAACCTCCAATGCCTGCAGGCGGCGGTATGGGCGGTATGATGTAATACCAATTTAACGTAGTATTTTTACGGGGCTGTCGCACTAAAAAATAGTGAGCAGCTCCTTTTTAATGCAAAAAACAACAACCGAACTTTAAAAAGTCCGGTTGTTGTTGTATAATTAAGTTATGCAAACAACTCAATTATTACATA
>CALIRN010000368.1 GCA_938042265.1 uncultured Eubacteriaceae bacterium | reverse complement strand
AGTATCTAGCCTTGAAGAACAAATTAAATTTTTAAATCAATATAAATAAATATAACGAGGTACACTATGAAAAAATTTTTGATTTTATGTCTAATTTCGCTATCAGCTATAACCGGATGCAGTTCAACAGATAGTGCAGATACAACCACAACCACACAAGCACAAATAAATGATACTACAAAAGCAACTATGATTGCAACTACTATTGTAACTACACAAGCTACTACCACAGAAACAACTACGGTTACAACCACCACAGAAACAACTACGACTGCAACCACCACAGAAGATACAACGGTGGCACCTGTTTATTCTTCACCTGCCGCATATAATTCTGATGATGATTCGCAAACAGTTTACATAGGTAAAACTGGCAACAAATATCACTATCAGAATTGCAGAACACTAAAAGGAAATGGTATACCAATTTCTTTGTCCGAAGCACAAGCACAAGGTCGCACTTCCTGTGGTGTATGTCACAGATAACCACTAAAAAAGCTCCCTGCGCCAACAGGGAGCAAACCGATACAATCAGAGCAGTGTGCCTTGATATAATATCAGTCCTAGCAAGCTATATTATATCATTATAACACCTGTTTTGGCAAGCATTGGTGTTATTTTTGTACATAAATAAATATATTTTTCTAGGAGATGATATAATGTATGCTATATACTTGCGTAAATCCAGAGCCGACAGAGAACTTGATGTAAAAGAGGATGTACTATTGCGCCACGAAACCTCATTGTTGGAGCTGGCGAAAAACCGTAATTACGCAATAGGCAAAATTTTTAAAGAGGTGGTATCCGGAGAAACCCTTGCAGCCCGTCCTCAGATGCAGCAGTTGTTGTCTGAGGTTGAGGAAGGTCTATGGGAAGGTGTCCTGTGCATGGAAGTAGAACGTCTTGCCAGAGGCAATAGTATTGACCAAGGTATTGTAAGCCAAGCGTTTAAGTGCTCAAGCACGCTTATTATTACGCCTACCAAAATATATAACCCTGCAAATGAGTTTGACGAGGAATATTTTGAGTTTGGTTTATTTATGAGCCGCCGAGAATATAAAACCATTAACCGCCGTTTATCTGCAGGCAGGCTTGCAAGCTGTCGTGAGGGTAAGTATGCAGGCGGTACACCACCTTATGGTTTTGGCAAAACCAAAATTAAAGGGCAAAAAGGCTGGAAGCTGGTACCCATACCGGAAGAAGTTGAAATTGTTAAGCAGATATACAGCCTGTACCTCAGTAACGAGGATAAAACAGGCTTGCAGGGCATAGCAAACCGACTAACCGATACAGCAGTACCTACCCGAACAGGTAAGCCATGGACAGCAGCACAAGTTAAAAATATATTAACAAATGATGTATATATAGGTAAAATCCTGAAATAAAAAAATCCAAAGATGGAGCAATAATTAAAACCCGAAAGGCCGCAGAACATTATCACGTGTTTGATGGGCTGCACGATGCCGTTATCGATACCGATACCTACAACAAAGTACAAGAGGTATTAAACAGCCGAAGGAAGACACCGATTAATTCCAACCTACCAATGCAAAATCCATTTGCAGGTGTTTTGGTCTGTTCTGTGTGTGGCAAACCATTAAAACGCAGACCGATTGATAAGCGTAGACCGGGGCACAGCGCTTCATACGATTGCCTAACAAGAGGCTGCCCTACAGTTGGTTGTCCTGTAGGGATAGTCGAAGCAAGAGTATTAGCAGGTATAAAAGAATACCTGGGTAACTATAAACTGGAGCTTAAAGACTCAACCCCTTTACAGCCGCCCATCTACAACAACACAAGGATAGCTACATATAACAAAAAACTTGAGGATCTGCAGCTGCAGCTTGGTCGCACCTTCACTCTCCTAGAGCAAGGCATATATGATAAAGATACCTTTTTTAGTCGACAAAAGACAATAAAAGAAGAAATGACAGATATACTTAATATAATAGCAAAGTTGGAAAATGAGGATAAACAGACCAAAATGCGTGCCGAATATAACGCAACACTTATACCACAACTAGAAAACCTGATTGAGGTATGGGATGCACTCCCCGATGCAAAGGCTAAGAACGATTTAATTAAAACACTATTCCACCAGATTAGATACAGCAAGACCACTAAAGGAAACCGCTGGAACAAAGACTTGGTTGACGATTTTGAAATTGAATTTGTATCAAAGTTGCCGGACAATTAATGTGCCGGTTAATTAATATGCTATATGCTGACCTCGTTTATATGCTTATTTATACGAGGATATGGCAGCAGATGGTGCAATTATACAAAAGCAACAGTTACTCTATCTGTCCGTAAAAAAGCGGCAACAAACCTATAATTCATTGCCGCCTTACATATATGTTATAATAAATGTTAAGGATATTTATACTCCCCTTAACCGGGCACTTAGAAGCTTTCACCGCCGTACATCTTTCCGATTATACATAACAACGGAATAAAAACGCATATGCAGGTTAAATTAAGCCATTATTATCAGTATAATAACTAATTATCCTCATAATGGATATTAAAGCCCTGACTCTTAAAATCCTCCAATACTTCCTCTCCAAATTCCCACATATATTCACCGTTTGTATAAATCCTGTAAGCTCCGTCCTGATAATAAATTTCAGAGTTCTCAGGTGTGTAAACTATAACGTCCGGTTCATTAATACAGTCAGCAAAATCCTCCTCAGAAGGCACTCTTTCCCCCTGCATTAAAAAAGAATAGGAAATTACCATCACTGCAGCCAAAGCACAATAAATACACACATTGAAAGCAACACTGTGATGCTCAACAGGCCTGTTCATCACCATCTTAAACCTTTGCTGCATCTTTTCTCTACCGTCAAAAGCCATAGCAGAGGTATAATAACTGCATGTATATTTATCATATGCAGACTTTTTTAATACCTGTACCATTGTTTCAATATAAGAAAGCCTTTTTTCCTTAGATAGTTCTTCACACACCGCCAAGTCACATTTAATCTCCAAAATCTGTCCGATTTCATTTCTTAAAAGGTAAACTAGCGGATTCCACCAAAGCAGGCAGGTAATAAAACTGAATATCAGCTTAATTAAAACATCCCTGTTTATGTAATGAATCAACTCGTGCTTTAAAATATAATATAACTCTAGCTCCGTATAATTACAGTCGGGTAATAAAATTACGGAATTAAAAAGACCTGTGGTACATGGTGTTAAAATCCCCTTGTTTTGTATAATAGCAGGTGGTTTTTTTACACTAAGCTCTGATAATAAATTATTATATACCGCAATTATCTCATCAGAAGCATCAGTCTCAAGCCTGTATATTCTATTTACTAAAGCAATATATTTTGTAAGCTGAATAAAAAACAGTATAATACCCAAAGCAACCGATACAACAGCTGCGCCTGCAACACAATTATAAACAGAAATACTGTATCCATATACATTGAAGCTGATTTTCATAACATTAGTAACGGCAACAAGAAGCCTTTCTGACCTTATAACAATTGTAAAAGGAAACTCCACCGCAAACACCAGTCTGAAAACGCAGGCTGCCGCTAAAACCAGTATAAATCTTACCCCGAAGATCCTGATAAAATTATCATTATTTCTAAATAAATTTATCATAATAATAAATACATTAAAGCATAGCAGGCTTGCCAAAATCGAATAATCGGTAATAAGCATAATAACACCTCAGAATTATAACTTATCGAATTTATTCTTAAGTATACCTTCAATCTCCCTGATAACAGACACATCCGTTTCCTGCTCAATCAGGCCCGATACTAAATCTAACAATGACAAATTCAGTTCCTTTCGGTTAATGTTAATAAGCATAACAGCATACTCCTTTTCATTTAAGGCAGCCGCAAAGGTTCGTCCAATGTTCGTATTACTCTTGAAAAAGCCATACTCCTTTAAGGCACCCTTTTTAAGCAAAGATTTTAACAAAACGTACACTGAGCTTTCCTTCCAGCTCTTGTCAACGGATAATTCAATTATATCCGCCTTTGAAAGAGGTCTTTTCTCTTTCCAGAACAAATTCATAATTTCCAATTCATTTTTACTGAGTACAAATTCATTAAGCATTTTATACCTCTCTCCTTGCAATTAAATTTTGATAATATTATATCACAATCTGCATTAATTTGCAATATTCTGCTGCAAAGTAAAAAAAAGAATTTCTGCTCCGTATTCCTCATACCATATAATAACTTAAATTTAAGGAACCTGATTAACTATGTATAAACCAATTTGTACCAATATATTTAAAAATAAGGAGCGGACAATTTCAAAAAAAGATTATACCCGTATATGGATACAGCTTATAAACCTGTTGGAAAGCAATAGGCAACAAATATGTAACAAAAGCAGGGAGGAATAACAATATGAAAGCAGCAATATACTGCCGTCTGTCCGAGGAGGACAGAAACAAGCAATATCATACCTGCGACAGTGTCAGTATACAAAACCAGAAAACCATGCTGCTGCAATATGCAATTGAGCAGGGTTGGGAGATATACAACATATACAGTGATGATGATTATACGGGCTCCGACAGAAAGCGTCCCCAATTTAACCGACTGCTGGAAGATGCCCAAAATCATAAATTCAACATTATTCTGTGTAAAACCCAGTCACGCTTTACCCGTGAACTCGAACTCGTTGAAAAATATATACACGGATTATTTCCTTTATGGGGTATCCGTTTTATAAGTATAGTTGATAATGCCGATACCGACAATAAGGGCAATAAAAAAAGCCGTCAGATAAACGGTCTGGTAAATGAATGGTATCTGGAGGATATGTCGGATAACATCCGTTCGGTTTTAACCAACAGACGCAAAAACGGACTGCATATCGGGTCCTTTGCCTTATACGGTTACTTAAAGGATCCTGATAATAAAGGGCATCTTATCATTGATAAGGAAGCAGCAGAAGTTGTAAGGGAGGTATTTACGCTGTTTTCACAGGGCTACGGTAAAACTGCCATTGCCCGGATACTTAATGACAGAGGAATACCAAATCCTACGGAATACAAGCGGTTGAAGGGTATGCGGTATAAACAGCCTGCTTCCAAAACAGGTACTCTGTGGAAATATTCAGCCATTTCAAAAATGCTTACAAACGAAATATATATAGGCAATATGGTGCAGGGCAAATACGGCAGTATATCCTATAAAACAAAGCAGAATAAGCCACGACCCCAAAATGAATGGTATATTGTTGAAAACACCCATGAGCCTGTTATCGACCGCCAACTTTGGGAAAGAGTACAAAGCTTAATTGAACAAAGAGCAAAGCCCTTCAGCAACGGTAAAATGGGATTATTCGCAAACAAGGCAAAATGTCTTTACTGCGGCTGCAGTATGCGTTCCTCCAAATCTCACGGACATCACTATCTGCAATGCTCAAGTCATCATTTTTCCGAAAATGCCTGTAAGGGATCATTTATATCTGTTAAAAAGCTTGAAGAAATTGTTATTGCCCAAATTAATTGTCTGTCATCAGCCTATATGGATAAAGAAATGCTTGAAAATGGCATCAACCCCTGCTGCTGTCTTTACAAACAGCAGGACCGTATACAATCACATATTGATGCCTGCAAAAACAAAGCTGCTGAATATACAAACGCCATCAGACAGTTGTATATGGATAAGGTAAAGGGTATAATATCCGAAAAGGACTTTATGGAAATGTCAGAAAATTTTACACTTGAAAAACACCGTATGACACATATAATTGACGATAATCAAAACCTGTTAAAGAAAATTGAATATGAAATAAAAAACAGCAGCAGCTCTGCAGTCCTTGCAGAAAAATATACAAATCTCCGCAGCCTTAACCGTGAAATTGTGGATTATCTTATAGATTATATTTATGTTGGCAGACGTATTATCGGTACCGGAGATATTTCCATTGAAATTCACTGGAGATTTTAATAAAAGGTTGTTTCTGTATGATTGCAGCAGAACAAAAGGCTCGCAGTACCTATGAATATCTTATGCAGATGACCGATGACCCTGATGTGATTGAGCCTCTGCGTTTTTTACGTGAAAGAGAGGTTGTTCATTTTCAACGCTTCGGTGAAGCATTAAGAATTGTCAAGGACTATTTAAACTCACAAAATCAGTTTATAATTACTAAGCCTGATTGTATGAAAAAGCCATCTTATTCGGACAAAATGTACTGTCCCGATAAGAAGGAAAGCGTTGAAAAACCCGATTGTTCCAAGTCTCCCTCCTGCTCCGACAGAATGCACCGTCCCGATAGAAAGGAGTGCTGCAGAAGACCCGACTATACGGAACCTTCAGATTGTCCCTGCCGCAAAATGAAATAATTTTAATAAAATGGCAGCGGCATAAATTTTATCTGCCGCTGCCTTTACCTGTCAAAGCAATTTCATTGTAAGCCCTTTCCATTTTAGCCGCAAAGGCATCTCCCTCAAGGCTTATAATGCTTTGTCGTATTTTATTTTTAAATTCAGGGTTATTACTGTCAGCCATAAGCTTATTATAACCGTTTATAAAGTCCTCAAAAGCCGTAAAGCCCACACCGTTTACACCTGAAACAAGAATATTATCAAGGCAGTCATCAGCCCTTACAAGCAGAGGCAATCCCGAAGCAAGCGCCTCCGCATATGTAAGCCCCTGAGTTTCCGAGGTTGATGCCGATACAAAAATATTACCCAAAGCATAATAATCTTCGATTTCGCTCCATGGTACCATACCCGTAAATATTATTTTATCATTTAATCCGTAATATCCTGCCAGCTTTTTAAGCTCAGGCATTTCAGGCCCGTCACCTACAATTACAAGTACAGCCCTGCAGTCTGCTTTTATCAGACGGCTATAATAGTCAATCAGCTTCGCCAGTCCCTTTTCTTTTGATATTCTTCCTATATAAATTAAAACATTTTTATTATCAAGGTCATATTTTTTAATAAGGCTGTTTACTCTTTCCTTATCACAGGTTAAAAACTTTTGCAGATTAATGCCTGAGGGGATAACCTTAATTTTTTTATCAACCCGATATTCTCTTAACAGCTTTTCCACCTTTTCGGTAGGCACAATAACCATATCTGCCCTTTCACAGCAATGTCTGCTGAAACGCCTTATCACTCCCTTAAAGCCTGTATTACCAGGTATTTTAAGATAATGGGTATAGTCCTCATAAATAGTATGGTAGGTATGTATATGTGGAATATTAAGATACACCGCCATTCTTCTGCCCAAATGTCCCATTACAAACTCGGTCTGGGTATGAATAAGGTCAAGATTAAGGCTTCTTATTCTTTTTTTAATATGTCTGAAAACAGGACAGCCCAACCGTCTTTCCCTCATAAGCACGAAAGGCACACTGGCAAACCTGATTACATTACGCTCACTGTTTCTTTGTACCTGAGGATTGGTTACGGTAAAAATGTATACCTTATGCCCCAGTCTTTCAAGCCCGTTTTTAAGCTCATAGGTTGAATTAGCAACACCGTTTACCTCAGGATAGTAGGTATCGGTAAAAATGCCTATATTCATAATTTGCCTCCAAACAAACAAATTTTTATTTTTAAGGAAACAATGATTACTCACCGCTGAAAAGCTATATTATTTTTATAAATCAACATTATTTCCTTAGATATATACGTCAGATTTTATCACAAGTTTAAAAGGATACGAAATACTGCCAACAGTAAGCAATCACCCTTTTTCCTCATGATACCTATGACAGTACCAAAGCCAATCAATATTATGTCTTTGCAAAAAAACTCCTTTTGATATAATAGATTCACGGCTGCCGCAAACCAAAAATCAAAAGGAGGTCTTACCAAATGGAAGATATGAATTATCTTTTATTTAACCAATAGAGTAAGTCTCCCGCTTCTAAAGCGGAGGATATTTACTCACACATTCAGTAGGAGTTCAAGCTCCAACTGAATGTGAATGCCAAAGGCATCTGTTGGTTATGGGAGAACCTGGAAGAAATACGCCGGGCATAGCTTGTTTTTGCCGTAGGCAAAAATTCTGAAGTGCATAGCGTAAGTGGAGTACAAATATCTTTGACCTTGTCTTAAAATTATATCATATCGTTTATTCAATGTCAACTTCTTGCTTAATTGCAGAAAATATATTATAATAAGCTTATATTTCAGGTACTGATTTAATGAAACTGAAACAGTCTTTGTTCAAAGATCTGCAAGCCCGTTTTCAGACGTAAATTAATCGGTATACCGTTTAAAGGAGGTTTTCTATGCAGGTAACCTATATTATGCACAGCTGCTTTTTAGTTGAAAGCGATAAAAATCTATTTTTATTTGACTACTTTGACGGAAAAATACCGCCTTTAAATAATAATAAGCCGTTGTACTGCTTTGCAAGCCATTCCCACGGTGACCATTTTTCCGAAAAGCTGTTTGAGGCTACTGCTTCACACCCTTCAGTACATTACATACTGTCTGACGATATTTTTAAAAGCCGTGTACCTTTGGAGCTTTCTGCAAAGGTTGACTTTATTTCGCCCTCACAGACTGTAATTATAGACAATATAGGCATAAAAACCCTTAAATCAACGGATTTGGGTGTCGCCTTTATTGTTGATGAGGACGGCAGACTTATATATCACGCAGGTGATTTAAATGACTGGCAGTGGGAGGAGGAAAGCAGCTATTATAACCGTAAAATGGAGGCTGATTACATTAACGAAATAAAAAAGCTTGGGGGTATGTACTTTAAATTGGCTTTTTTGCCTCTTGATTCGAGGCAAAGCAGCGAAATAAGACAAAAGGGTATAAAAATTTTTTTGGAATATGCCAATGCTGAAAACATATTTCCAATGCATCTTTGGGACAATTACAGTATGGCAAATGAACTTGCCCTTACAATGGGTCCTGAAATGAACGCTATTTTCCGCAATGCAAAGCATAAGGGTGAAACCTTTACAATAAAGGAGGATTAATATGAAATTTACTTTTGCACACAATAATTTTAACGTAATTGATTTGGACAAATCAATCAGATTTTATGAGGAGGCACTTGGACTTATTGAAGTACGCCGTAAGGAAGCTGCCGATGGCAGCTTTATAATAGTATTTTTAGGCGATGGTACAACAGCTCACAGCCTTGAGCTTACATGGCTCAGGGATTGGGAAAAGGACAGCTATAATTTAGGTGACAATGAATTTCATCTTGCCTTTATTACCGATGATTTTGACGCAGCCTATAAAAAACACAAGGAAATGGGCTGCATCTGTTATGAAAATCCGTCAATGGGTATTTATTTTATAAATGATCCCGATAATTACTGGATTGAAATTGTTCCAAAAAGATAAAAAGCATAAAACGGGTATTCATTTGCTGAATACCCGTTTCAGTGTACCGAAAAATCCGATATTATTACTACAGTCAATTTTTACTGTCCCATGCTCTGAAACGATAACCCACTCCCCAGACCGTTTCAATATATTTTGAATCTGCCATATCCTCCTCTATATTTTCTCTCAGCATGTTAATGTCAAGCCATCATTCACATCAATTTCTTCCTGATAAAAAGGCTATTCGCCAAATCAAGCTTGGAAAACAAAAAAGCTTATAAACCATACAGTTTAATTTAATATTAAATTATATTTAACCGCACTTAAATTAAATATAAACATTCTATAAACTTCGAAGCAAAGCTCCGGCTTAATATAATTATAAATATTAAAAAATTTTATTTCCGCCTAGTGCTTTTCTTTTTTGTCTCAATATGTTATAATCTTTTTTACAGTTAACAAAGAGAAAGTGTGAATTTTTATGACTATATTTAAAGCTCCTGCGGCAGTTACACCGATAAGTAACGTTTTTATAGAAAAATATATGCCTGATGCAAAGGCATCTGTATTTTCCGTAATTTATATATATGCCTTAAAGTATGCTCTTTCCGGTGAGAAGCTGAGCAACAGCGATATTTCAGGCAGGCTCGGAATACTTGAATCAGACGTAATAAAGGCTTGGGAATACTGGGCAGAACAGGGTGTTATTAAGCTCACAAAATCAGACGCTGATTGTATAATAGAATTTATTGAGCTTACCGACAGCAGTAAAATACCCGAGGCAGCTCCCGCAAGGCAAATATCACCCGTAAAACCTGTGTACACCGCTGACGATATTAAAGGAATACTGGAAACAAGCCCTGATACCCAGCAGCTTGTACAGGCAGTTGAAAAAATCTACGCAAAGCCTTTCAGCGCTGCCGATTTAAGTACGGTTATAGGCTTTTCCACCTGGCTTGGTCTGCCTGACGAGGTAATATTGATTTTATTTAACCACTGTGAGGGCAAGCCAATGAGATATGTTGAAAAAACCGCCTGCGACTGGGCGGAAAAAGGCATTAATTCCTCCGAGGCAGCAGAGGAATACATAAACACCTATTACAGCAAATACAAAGAAATTATGTCCTCCTTCGGTATATCGGGCAGAAACCCCATAGATAAAGAAATTACATATATGAACAACTGGCTTTACGGTCTTAAAACACCTGTGGAGCTTATTAAGCTTGCCTGTGAACGCACAGTTGTAAAAACAGGAAAGCCAAGCTTTGACTATGCAAACGGCATTTTGCTTGACTGGCAGAAAAATAACATAAAAACCCTGTCACAGTTAGATGCCTACGACCTTGCATTCAGGCAAAAAAAAGCAGCCAAATCGGCTAAGCCCGACAGCAGGCCGGCAACAGTTCAAATGCAGATTAAGCCTACAAAATTTGTAAACTACAATCAGCCTGTATACTCCGATGAGGAAATAGAAGCAGCAATAAAGCGTAAGAAACAGAGGGCTAATAAATGAATAAACAGGATATTTACAGACAAATTCAAAGGGAATACGAAAACGAAAGATACAAAAATACCCTGCTTGCCGAAAAGCGCAGGGAACAAGTTTATAACCGTCTGCCTGTTGTCAGGGATATTGACATACAGCTTAAGGAGCTTGGCGTAAAGCTTACAAGGCTTACGGTAAACCATGCACCCAAGGCTGAAATAAGCAATATTGCCAATCAGGTTAACACATTAAACAGCAAAAAGGCAACTGCACTAAACAGCATAGGCATTACAGAGGAATATCTTGCTCCAATATACACCTGTCCCCAATGTAAGGACACAGGTTATATCAACAGCCAAAAATGCAGCTGTATGAAGAAAAGGCTTATTAAAAAATATTATGCGGCATCAAACCTTGAAAATGTACTTCAGTTTGAAAACTTTGATAATTTTGATCTGCACCACTATTCAAACACTCCTTACCCCGATGAGGATCTTACTCCAATGGTAAATATGAGCAGTATTCTTGAGGATGTGCTTTCTCAGACAGCCCCCGAACAAAATAATTGCTTTAACTTCTACTTTTACGGTAATTCGGGGCTCGGCAAGACCTTTATGTGCTCCTGCATTGCAAAGTGTATGCTTGACAGGGGATTAAGTGTAATTTATATGACCGCGTACTCTCTTGCTTCACTGCTTGAAAAAAACCGCTTCCGTCACGAAGAGCTGGATGAGGCTGATGAAGCTGTGGATATGCTTTTTGATGCGGATTTGCTTATAATAGATGACTTAGGTACGGAGTCACCCAATTCCGTTACTGCTGCTGAAATATTCAATGTAATAAACAGCAGGCTTATTAATAAAAAATCCACTGTTATTTCCTCCAATCTTAGGCCTGCTGAGCTTTCCGCCCCATATTCCGACAGAGTTGTATCACGTATTGTGGGCAATTACACTGTTCACCACTTTTACGGAAATGATATACGTATGAAATAACTATTTTGAGGCATACTGTTTAAAAACAAAAGGATTTTTTCGGTATGCTTCTTTTATTTCTTGCCGTACTGCCTGTAATTATTATATGCGCCTATATATACAGGCTGGACAGAGCTGAGCAGGAGCCTCTCACCCTCCTTACTCTGTCAATTTTTTACGGCAGTCTTTTAACTGGTGCAATTATTCCCTGCGAAGTATATATTATAGACAGGCTGTCTGATCATACACAGCCCTTTTATGCCTTTTATATGAGCTTTATTGCCATAGCCCCTGTGGAGGAGGGGTTTAAATTTACAGTGCTTTATCTGCTGCTGGGTTACAACTCCAACCTGAATGAGCCCTTTGACGGAATTGTATATGCCGTATTTATCTCTCTGGGTTTTGCATTAATTGAAAATATCTTTTATGTTTTTAACCCCCATCTGGGCGGTTACACCACTGCCTTTTTACGTGCCGTATTCTCCGTGCCGGGGCATGGTATATTCGGTGTATTTATGGGCTATTACTTTTCAATCGCCTGTATTGAGAAAAAAACAATATATACTTTTTATTCAATTATATATCCATATATCCTCCACAGTATTTATGACTTTATACTTTTTGTTAAAACGCCTCTTTATTTTCTGCCCTTTTTTACATTTATAATATATCTTTGGGTAAAATCAAACTCTTTAATCAATAAACATATACAAAGGTCACCCTTCATTTAATTTATTTTTTAGCAAAATTTGCTTTTTTGGTTGAAATGTTTATAAATTAGGTGTATAATAAACTCAATATATGTTTTGACAGTATATCTGTCATTTTTAAACAGAATCGGAGGTATTGCCATGATTGAAGCAGTTAGCTGCGGCGGCGTTGTTATCCACAAGGACAAGGTTCTGTTGCTTTATAAAAACCAAAACGGGCGATATATGGGCTGGGTAATGCCAAAAGGCACTGTCGAATCAGGTGAAACCTTTAAGCAGACCGCCCTGAGAGAAGTAAAGGAGGAAACAAACGTTGATGCCGAAATAATTAAGTATATCGGTAAAACACAGTATACCTTCAGGGGGAGTAATGATATTATAAATAAAACTGTACACTGGTATCTTATGATAACCGACTCCTTCGATTGCAAACCTCAGGCAGAGGAATTTTTTGCCGACGCAGGCTTTTATAAACAACACGAGGCCTTTTACCTGCTTAAATTTCATGATGAAAAGCAGATAATGCGTCGTGCCTATGCCGAATATAATGACTATAAAAACAGAGAATTAAAAAATAGCTGATTATTTCAGCCTTTCAGACAAAAATAATGACAGGAGGTCCATATTATGAGAAATGAACTTGGTATTGAGGAAATCAGAAACTTCATAAGGCGCTTTGAAAAAAGAAATACCGCCAAAACAGTAATACTTATACTTGCAGGTGTGGCAGTTATTGTGCTTGTAACAGTGTTGCTTGTGCTTAAGTTTAAGGATAAAATGGTCTGGGGTGACTATGCTGACTTTGATGATGATTATGACGAGTTTGATTATGAGGATTATGCCGATGATGAAGATGATGATATAAAGGAAGATTACCACGCTCTTGATTATGAGGAGGAAACAGAGGAATGAGCATCTGTACCGTACCAAATGGTACGGTATTTTTATGCAGTATTGTAAACCATATTTATGATATTGGGTTGACAATATAATGCTAAAATGATAAAATAGTTTCATAACGTAAACCACTTGTAAAATTATAGGTTTACAATGAGGTGAATTTATGCTTGAAAATTTAACAAATAACATACTTAACGGCATACCGATAACAAAAGAGCAGGTTACGGAGATTTTGCTTAAAGCTGACCTTGATGAACTTTCAAAGGCTGCCGATAAAATACGTGCAGCTCTTTGCGGCAGCAGAGTTGACCTTTGCTCTATTATTAATGGAAAATGCGGCCGCTGCAGCGAGGACTGCAAATTCTGCGTGCAATCCCACAATGTAAAAAGCGATCTTGACAATCACGGCTTTATTGACTATGACACCTACATAAAAGCCTGTAAAAAAGCAAGAGACTTTAAAATTGACTGCTTTTCCATAGTTACCTCCGGCAGAACATTAAATGCTACCGATTATAAAAGGGCTGTTAAAATTTATTCCAAAGCAAATGAAGAGTGTAAGGGAATTTCTCAATGCGCCTCCCACGGGTTGCTTACAAGAGAGCAGCTTTTAGGTCTAAAAAATGCAGGTGTTAAGCGTTATCACGCCAACCTTGAAACCTCCGAAAGATATTTTCCTTTTATCTGCACAACACACACATATTCAGATAAAATAAGGCTTATAAAGGATGCTCAGTCCGTAGGTCTTGACGTCTGTTCCGGCGGTATAATAGGTATTGGGGAAACCATGGAGGACAGAACTGATATGGCATTTAAGCTGAGAGAGCTCGGCATTAAATCCATACCGTTAAATATATATCTTCCTCTTGAGGGAACTTTTTTTACCGATATTCCTACCCCCTCCTATGATGAAATATTAATGGTAATTGCCATATTCAGATTTATTAATCCTACTGCGCAGATAAGACTTGCGGCAGGCAGAAAATTTATGAAGGACGGAGGTCTTAAAGCATTTAAATCAGGTGCCAACGCAACCATTACAGGCGATATGCTCACCACAGTGGGAAATGGTGCTGCAGATGACATTAAAATGCTTACAAATAACGGCTTTATAATAGGAGAAGAATAAAATGAATAAAAAACTTACAACAAAAAAAATGACGGCTTACGCACTTATGTCGGCACTTATGTGTATACTTGGTCCAATGTCAATACAGATAGGACCAATCCCTATATCCTTTACAAACCTTGTAATATACTTTGCTGCCTATATTCTCGGTACAAGGGGCGTATTCTGGAGCTATAGCGTATACTTCCTGCTGGGTGCCTTCGGTCTGCCCGTATTTTCAGGATTTTCAGGCGGTCTGTCAAAGATATTGGGGCCTACGGGCGGCTGTCTTATCGGCTTTTTCTTTACAGCTGTGCTTTCGGGCATGATTATTAAAAAATTCCCCGCAAACAAAATTGTACAGATTATAGGCATATATGCGGCAACCTTTGTTACTTATCTGCTTGCAGTGCTCTGGTTCGCATTTTCACAGAGTACATCACTTTGGTACGCATTTTCCGTCTGTGTACTCCCATTTCTTATTGTAGATTTGTCTAAGGTAATAATAAGCGCATTTATTGCACCTGTTATAGGTCACAGAGTAAAGATAAATATTGATTAATAAAAACTTCAACTCAAACTGCTTCTTCAACTCTAAAATACAAAAGGCTATTGCTTAAAATTGCAATAGCCTTTCCGTTTTACTGCTCGTCATTTGCAACCAGTCTGCAGCGATGACAGATATAATCCACATTATATTCCTCATCATTATTTTTCCATTCCTCACCACAGATGGGACACTCATTTTTATTTTTGCCGTAATACTTGAACATATGATAATAGACAGGCACACCAGTTTTTTCATTAAGCGCCTTTGCAATACGTCTGCCCTCTACATTAAGGCTACTGTTTGCCTTATTAAGCATTTCATAAGCATATCTTTCATCAAGTCCCTGTTTAAACAGGTCATTAAGGTCGTTATAGGCTCTCTGCCATTCCAGAATATCATAATACTCCTCACGGCTGTAGTTTCTAGGCAGTCTGTAAAGTGGTACGCTGTTACCGCAATTACCGCAAAGCACTGGAGAAACGGTATCCTTCATATTACCCTTAAGTATGTAGTAATCACTTTTTTTACACTCACAACTGCCCGTAACATTTTTATTTTCACCAATACAGTTCCATACCACACTTTCGCCGTAGGCTGCTTCAAAGCGTTCTCTTGCGCTTGTGACATTAATATTTTCGTTAGCGTCATCAAAGGTTGTTTTTTCCGGCGCAACAACCCTTAACTGAAATTCATTACCTATGCTGGTATAGCTTCTGTGCCTTCTTAAAATCTGACCATTCAGCTCCAAGGCAGTCGTATAAGCATTAAAAGCCTTTTTAATCTCCTCGCTGTTATCCCTTTTTTGCATAACAAACTCAAATGTATACATAAATATTACCCCCTTGCACTCATGCAGGCATACATAAATTACATAATAAACGCCTGCTCAATTTCTAAACCTATTATAACTCTTAATACGTGAAATTTCAATAATAAATAAAAAAGCTGTAGTTTAAACTACAGCCAAATCGGGGCGACAAGATTTGAACTTGCGACCTCTTGAACCCCATTCAAGCGCGCTACCAAGCTACGCCACGCCCCGGTATTAAGTTACTCCAATATATTACGCACATTAAGCAAATATTTAGCTTCTTCAATGTGCATAAGATATAATACTACATTTATACCGAGTATGTCAATAGTAAATTTCAAAATAATCCGTTATTATTTTTCAGCCTTGCTTAATGCCGCATTTACTGCCTCCAGAATTATACCGCCGGTTACGGCATTGTCCTCGCTTAACTGTACTTCCTCCGTTGACTGCATTGATACAATCTGTTGAGCAATATCGTCAAAACTCTGCTGAAAGACAGGATAAAAAACTGCCTCTGTTTCGCCTAAATTAAGCATTTCAACACTCTCTATGCTGTGTCGGTCCACCGTAACCTGTACACTTACAGGGTTTGAATGAAGCACTATTTCAGCACTGTAAGTTCCAGGCGAATATGTAGGCTTACTGCTGCCGCCCAGCATTACCGCTGCAAGCACAACAATGGCAATCACAGCAGCCAGTATAATAAGCGTATACTTAATTATGGTTTTAAGGCGAACAACAAATATCTTTGTGCCCAATTTATTTACCTCCGTTTAATTTATAATATAATGTATTATCAAATCCTCTTTTTTATGATATAATCAAAATAAGTTTTTTAAACGAGGTGAGATTATGAAGCTCAGATATATTTTGGGCATACCAGGCAGCGGAAAAAGCACCCTATGCATAAACGAAATAATAAAGTCATCAAGGGAGGGCAGACCTGCACTTTATATTGTGCCGGAGCAGTTTTCCCTTGAGTCGGAGCGTCTTTTAAGTGCAGCGAGCAAAAATAACGTTTTAATGAACAGCGAGGTATTAAGCTTTGCACACCTTGCACACCGTATGCTGCTGAAAACAGGCGGCAGCAGCGAAAAGATACTTGACGATACAGGCAAGGTACTTCTCCTCAGAAAAATTATTAACGGTCTTATCAAAAAGGATTCTCTTGTTTTTTACGGCAAGAGCGCCGCACGCCAGGGCTTTATCGATAATATATCCGCGCTTATTACGGAGTTTGTACGCTACTCCATACCTCCTCAACTTATTACGGAAAAATCCAAAGCATTTGAAAAAAATGATAAGGCGCTCTGGGGCAAGCTACACGATATAGGTCTAATTTATGGCAGCTTTAATAAAAATATCAGCGAAAGATACATTGCAAAGGACTCTCTCCTTGATATACTTGCACAACGCATACCCATCTCATCAATGTTTAATGACACTGAAATATGGATTGACAGCTTTACCGATTTTACTCCCCAAGAGTTTAAGGTAATTGAAGCCCTGCTGCGTGCCTGTGTACGTGTAAACATATCCCTTACGGTACACTCTCCCGTTACAGGAGAGGCAGAGCTGAATGCCTTTGACCCTTATTTTGAAGCAAAACGCAGCATAAGGCAGATAAACCGCATAGCACAAAAAATCGGCTGTGAAAAAGAGCCTCAGGTGTTTTTAAACGAGGATTTAAGACACAGCAATTCTCCTGAAATCAGGCACCTTACCTATAACTATTTCAACGGGGAAAAATTTGATGGTCAATGCGGAAATATTAAAATATATTCCGCCTCCTCAACTGACAATGAGCTTAACAAAGCTGCAGGTGAAATTCTTTCTCTGCTGCGAAATAAGGAAAATCCTTATCACTGCTCCGATATTGCAGTACTTGTCAGCTCCGAAAGCTACAATCTGCCCCTTAAAAATATATTTGAAAAGTATAATATACCTTATTTTACCGATGTAAGGCGTGATATTCTTTCTCACCCTCTGACAGAGCTGCTGCGCTGTTTCTTTAAGCTGCTTAACACAGGCTATAGTACTGTACAGGTTTTCAGAATGTTAAAAACAGGCTTTAATGATTTTACAGCAGAGGAAATCTATCTTGCTGAAAATTACTGTATTGCCTGCGGTATCAAAGGTAACAGGTGGTTTAATGAATGGGAATTCACTATTTCCGGCAAATATAAGGACAAGCTTAATGACCTTAACGATATACGTACCAATATATGTGATATGCTGGAGCACATAAGTAGCCTTAAAAATAACAAAAACAATACAATAAAAACCATATCGGAAGGAATATATGGACTTTTTGACTATTTTCGGGTAAAGGACAGGTTAAGTGACCTTATTAACCAAGCAAAAGAAAACAACGATGAGGATGCCATACGTATCCACAACCAGATATGGGACATATTAGGTGATATTTTCAATAAAATGTGTGAAATAATGGGTGAGGATATCATAACAATAAACGACTACGGCAAGCTGCTTGAAGCAGGTCTGCAAAATGCTTCACTTAGCCTGATCCCTCCTACCTGTGACAGCGTTACCATAGCGCAGTTTAACCGTAGCAGGCTGCCTAATATAAAGGCACTGTTCATGCTTGGCGCAAACGAGGGAATTGTACCTCCCCACCACAATGACACCAATATTCTCTCCGACAGTGACAGAGCAGCACTCGCCGAAAACGGCTGTGAGCTTGGAGGTGACAGTCTTAGGCTTATAAACAGGGACAGATACAATATATATTCCTATATAACCAAGCCATCGGAAAGACTGTACATTTCCTGCAATACTGCACTTGAAAGCGGTCTAAAATCCTCACTTATACAGGATTTATGCACCTGCTTTGATATTAAGGCTGAGGAGATTATTTCTCTTGCCTCCGGCTGTGATGGCATATACTCCCGTGAGCAGGCATTTGAGCTGTTATTAAAGCACCTTGCCTCCCTTGATAAGGCAGAAGACATTTCACCCCTGTATAAAGCTGTATACGCAAACCTTTCCGAGGAGGAAAGCTTTGCCAGACGCCTTAAGGAGGTAAGCAGTTGGCTGAACTTTGCTGACCCTACATTGGAGGAAATTAGCAAAGAGCTTGCAAAACAGCTTTATCTTACAGACAATGACAGCCTTGTTTCGGGCATCACAGGACTTCAGGACTATGCAAGCTGTCCCTACATGTATTTTTTAAAGCACGGACTTAAAGCATTTGAAAGGGAGGAGTATTCCCCAAGCTTTTCAGATTACGGTACATTTTTGCATAATGTGCTTAAAAGCTTTTCCGACAGAGTACAAAGGGATATAGGCTGGGAAAATATTAATACAAAATATATAAACGATAATGTAGCCGCCATAGTTGATGAAACCATTTCAGACTGCAATGCAGGATTTTTTAATTCCAGCGCCGCAAACAGATATATAGGAGAGCAGCTTAAGAAAACCGCAGCAAGTACAATTAAAGCCTTCTCCCAAAGCATGGGAGGCTTTGTACCCTGCGGCTATGAAATTACCTTTGGACCCACTCCCGATACAAAGCTGCCTCCCCTTAAATATGATCTAAATGATAATACAAGGCTTATTCTGACAGGCTCCATTGACAGGGTAGACCTGTATACTGATGAGCTGAATGATACCTACGTAAAGATAACTGACTATAAGTCATCAAGGACAAAAAACAATATTTTCTCTGAGGAAAATATGTTTCTTGGAGTACAGCTTCAATTACCGCTTTATATGGAGGCTTATACCCAAAGCCAAAAAAATGCAAAGCCCGGAGGTTTTTTCTATTTTAAAATCGGAAATCCGGTCTTTGCATCTGACAAAGCTAACGCCTTTGCAGAGCTGATAAGCGGCGGTATGGCTGTTGACAGACTGAATGTGATTAATGCCCTTAATCAGGATGAGCAAAAAAAATTAAACGGCAGGAGCAGCGCCTTTGTTAAAATTCCCGAAAATGGCATTAAAAGGCTTACCGCCCATGTAAATAATATAATAAATCGTATCGGACAAAATATAATAAGCGGCAACATCAGAGCAATCCCCTATCTTTCCTCCAAAAGGTTCACTCCCTGCAGTTATTGCGAGTATTCCGCAGTATGCTGCTTTGAGCTTTGCCCCAATAAAAATAATAAATACCGCAGTATGGATAAGGATGAGCTTGAAAAGCTGCACCAAACCATAATGGATAATTTGCCTGATGAGTAAGTATATCAATCACTCTTAACTGCCGTTTAAAATCATATAATAATATAAATCAGTGTTTGGCTTACCGGAAAGCCTTTCCTATATTTATAGGTAAGCTAAACACTGATTTATTACTCAAACAGATTATCAAGATATTCCGTTAAAAGATTTATTATTTCTCCGCAGGTAGGCCGTTTATTATCAGCAATACTGCCGCATTCCAGACGATGGTAGAAATAATTTCCCTCGCATATTGCCCATGCCGCATTTATTACGGTACGTATATTACGCTCTATACTCGCTGTTGTTACTTTATTAAGTTTTGCAATCCTTGGATAAAGCACCTTTGTTTTGCATATAAGCAGTTCCCTGTCCCGATAACATAGGATAACCGCCTGTATCAGATAATTAAACCCTATAAACCTGGGATTAAAGCCGCTTTTTTCAAGTATATCGGCTATTATATCCTCTGTAGCAATAATGCCTCTCTTATCCCTGTCACTGTAATTATCATATACCTTTTTCCCGTCTTTCTCATCTAAAACTACCAATCTCAGCATACTAATCTCCCTACAATATTTTTTATACCCTGAAAGTATAAACCATCGTAAATTAAGTTGCAAATACAATTTGTTTATATAAAATGCAATATGACAGCTTTCATCTGCATTAACTTTTTTAAGACTCTGTTTATCGGCTTTACTTCGTCATATAATTACATAAAGTATTGTAAATTTAAGTTAAAGGATATCTGTACTCCGATTTACTGAACACTTTGTCACTTTTACCTATGACAAAACCAATTTTTGTCGTTGTACTTCTTTACAATTACATATAACCTACGAAATAAAATCAGGGGCTGTCGCATTAACAATTTTTTTGTTTGATATGCTCCCTTCTAGGTAAACAAGTGAAATAATAAAAACTTGTCACTTAGAAGGGAGCATATCATATTGCTGCCAAACAATTCCTCACCCTTATCAATAATTCCTTCATTATTTACATCCATAACCAAAAACGCATCATCAGAGTTTATCCATACAGTACGTTCACTAAATCTGTCACCATCATAATCAAAATATATGTACTCAATATTCTCAAAGGGAGTGGTTTCAATTCCGTTGCCGTCCAAATCTACCACAACTGCCAGTGTATAGTTATTGTTTTCTATCTCATCAATATAGCTTAACATTGTATTTGTTTTGATTGCGGTTTTGCTCAGGTTTTTACTTACATTTTTGATTCCTCCTTGTATTAATATAAGTTGCTTTTGAGATTTATATTTATTCTTAGTATTTCTCCCTTTTCATTAGTTGTAAATTTAATATTATCTCCCTCCTGTTTTTCATAAGAATATACATCTCCTAATATTATTGGTCTGACATCCATATTGAATTTGGTTGGTTCTCCATACATTTCTTTAACCTTTTCAATATTATCTCCCACTTTTATTCCTTCAATTGAAGAATATTCATTTTCAAGACAAATTTCAATAAAGGGATTATCTCTGATGTTTAATTTGTCATTTTTTACTTGTGATACAGAGGCAACAACCTTATCACCTTTCATTAAAACACAGAATTCCGTTTTCCCATAATCATGCTCAAATTCTTCTTTATATGTCAAGGTATACTCTTCACCCAATTCATTCAATGTTGTAGGCATATATATATTTTCTCCGTCAATAGTAATGTTACTTATTGCCCTGTCAAAATCAAATCCGCTTACCA
>CALIRN010000367.1 GCA_938042265.1 uncultured Eubacteriaceae bacterium | reverse complement strand
ACCCGCCGGCAAAATCACAGGCTGCATTTGTCAGCTTCTGCACGCCGGTGACATCATAATCCGCAACACTTTTTGAGGTACTGTTGTAAATAATATTAAAGTTTGCCCTTACGCCCTTTTTCCTTGCAAGCTCTCTTGCATAGATAAGCTGAGGTACCTCATCCGTACCGTAAATTACGTTAATATCCTTGCCTCTGCCTGCCATGGCAAGATAACGCTCCTGTCTGCCCTCGTAGGCATCAATCTGCTTCATAACACTGGTTGTGCCCGTACTGAAAAAGCTCCTTGCAAAGCTGTATTTCACTGCAGAGCCGCCCTCCTTCTGCACCCAGTCAGCGCCCTGTGAGCAGAAATAGCTGATTGACGACGGAAGCTGTAAATCATCGGTGCTTATAACAATTTCGTCAATAAGTCCCTCTTTTTTAAGCTCCATAAGGCCCTCCATAATTTTAACGGATTTTTCAAATGGCTGAATATAGTTGTTAAGATAAGTTTTGTAAGGGTCCTTGCTCATATAGCGTGAGTTGACCATTTTGTAAAAATCCCTTTCCCACGTCTTAAGAGGTACACCCTCCTTCATTTTTCCGCAGACATAGCTGTACTCCATAAGAAGCTGAGTAGGATTAACCTTGCCATAATTTGCCTTAATATAATCATAATCATCACAGCTTGGGTTGCGCTGCAAATAATAATAGCCTATTCCGTTAATGGCGTCTGCATTGCGCCATATATCGTTAAACCTTGTTTCAGGCAGTGAGCGCGGAGTGGTAAGGTTTACATAATAGTAGGGCAGGGGATAATCCTCTGTCAGCCTTCTTAAATCCTCCATTGCTATATCAAGGTCAGCATAACTGGAGCCTACCCTGCTGCCTACAAGTCCTCCCGTAAAATAGGTTGAGGTATTGATTATAACAGTATTGTTTTCTCTGTTATTTTCCCCTGTCAGGGCGTAAATACTCTCTCTTACCACGGCACTGTCCGCAAAGTGATTTTTGCTTTCATCATTTGAAAACAGATCCATATCCTCTTTATCGGGATAAACCACCTTATCTCCCGAAAGCGCCGCCAAATCCTCAAGATACTCACAGCTTATGGGTCTGCTGTCAATAGGCGCAGTAACTATAGTATCGGCAAATACCGCCGTTGAGCCTGACACAAGCACGACCATTAAAACACATAAAAATAATTTAATCTTCATAATTTTTCTCCTTTATTAATCACATAAACCACATCAGCCACTCAGTAGCATAGGGATTTTCCCACATACTGCCATCAGCAAAGGTTATTTCCGTTACAATGGCGTTAATTCTGTAGCATTCACTTTCAAGAAAACCGGAGGAAGCAAAGCTTCTGCTTTCTCCGCTACCAAGCTCCATACCCTTGCAGGATGCAAGCCTGATATTTTTGCCCACATATATCTGAGGCGATACATCCACTGGGTTATTATCCCTGTCAAACTCGGCAACCGCAACCTTAATATCCCTTACGGTCTTTTCCGAAGTGTTGGTAAGTACCAGCTTCAAATCACGTCTGCCTGAAATTTCATCTGCATTTGTCATTGTCATTTCATTTATAAATATGTACGGGGTTTCCGCCGCCTTTTGTACGTTATCGGCGTTTTTTTCAATACTTTTTTCAAATTCCTCCACATCAAAAAATGTCCTCTCAACAGCAAGCTCTGCCTGAGCATTTTCATTTTCCCAGCCGGTGCCGTCATTGTAAAGCACCTTTTTGATAACAGCCTTAATATATTTACCGCCCTGACTGCCGCCTGCATACCTGTCAACGCCAAAATCCCGGCGTCCCTGTAAAAATATACCGCTGACGGTAAAGCTGCCGTTTTCTCCCACAGGCATACCTGCTTCATCAAAATGTATAATTTCCAGATCATAGGCGGTAATAGGCGTATCAGTATTATTATGTACAATAACCCTTGCACAGCCTCCTCCGTCAATAAACGCCTTTTTTACCTCAAGGGGCACGTATTCTGTCCTTTTATCAAGCTGCTCCGTCAGGTCAACGGGAGTATTTATTATATCAATAAGCTCCTGTCCGTTTTCGCCCGCCCTGTTAAAAACCACAGACCCTGACGGCTCCCGTTTATGTCCCGACGATGCAAAAGCCGTTATTATACCTGCAAGGCAGACTAGACCTGCTGCTGCGGCAATCGCCTGTTTTTTGCTAATCATAAATGATCCCCCGAAATATATTGGATTTTATCTCAGTATTTAGTATACTAATTTTAATACGCCTTGTCAATTTTCTTTACAACAGAGGTCCGCTGTGTTAAAATTTACTTACCGTAAAACCGTCTGAGGGGGAATATTATGCTGTTTTTATGGTTTCTGTCCGGTATATTGATTATACTTGATTTTTTTAATATCTTAAGGTTTACCGCCAAATTCGGTGCAGGCATACTGCTGCTTTTTATGCCTCATATTATACTGCTTTGCACGCATCTTGATGCCGTTGACTTATCACGGCTTAATCCGCCAATAATAATACTGACGGTTTATACTCTTTTAAGGCTTAATTTTATGCCGGTTAAAAAGCATAAAACCTCCTCACACCGCCTGAATTTTCTTTACAGCGGCAAGAGGCTTTTAAATCTTGGTATTTATGCAACGCTTATGCAAATACCCTTATATATTGTGTATCTGCGGCTTTTTGGTTTGTCAGCGGCAGGCTATATGCTTATCCCTGACGGTATACTTGCATATATAATTATAACACTTATGCTGATTAACGGTATGCTGAGGATAATATTTACCTCACGCTGGCTTAATGTACTTAAAAGGCTTTTATGCTTCTTCTTTATACTGATACCGCCGTTAAATATTTTTATAATGCTGTATTTAAGGCATATAGCCGCCAAGGAGTATGATTATTACGTTTATAAGCTGGACGATATGCCAAAGGAAATCAAAGACAGAATTTGTCAGACCAGATACCCCATATTACTGGTACACGGCGTAGGCTTCAGAGATGCCAGATACTTTAATTACTGGGGCAGAATACCCAAGCAACTTAGAAGGCGGGGCGCAGAGATTTTTTACGGCAATCAGGAGGGTTGGGCAACAATCGAATACAATGCCTCTCTGCTCCGTAACAGAGTTATGGAAATACTTAAGCAGACAGGGGCGGAAAAAATAAACATTATAGCCCACTCCAAGGGGGGTCTTGACTGCCGCTGTATGATACATACCTACGATATGGACAGATACGTTGCCAGCCTTACCACCATGGGTACACCTCACTACGGTGTAAAGTTTGCTGATGTACTGCTTAAGCATATACCCGATAAAATAGTAACTGCAGTTGCAAATACAATAAATAAAATATTTGCCGCCTACGGCGATACCAACCCCGATTTTAAAAATGCCGTATACAACCTTACGGAAAAACAGGCGACAGAATTTAACCTGAAAACTCCTGATAGTCCTCTTGTTTTTTACCAGAGCTATTCATCGGTTATGGGCTGCGCCCTGAGTGACTATATCCTTACAATCCCCTATATAATAGGTCGCATTGTGGGCAGCAGTCGGAATGACGGCCTTGTGCCCGAGCCGTCGGCTCATTGGGGAGAATTTAGGGAGGTACTTTCAAACAAGCGTATACACGGTGTATCCCACGGTGATTTAATAGACCTGAAGCGGGAGGACTTCCGCGGCTTTGATATACTGTCAAAATATGTTGAAATTGTGTCTGAGCTAAAAAACAAAGGATTTTAAAGGAGAATATTATGAAAAGCTTAACTGTTTATACTGACGGCGCCTGTTCCGGCAACCCTGGCAACGGAGGCTACGGTATAGTAATGCTATACGGCACCTTCCGCAAGGAAATATCCTGCGGCTACAGGCACACCACAAATAACCGAATGGAGCTGCTTGCGGTCATAACCGCCCTTAAAGCATTAAAAGAACCATGTCAGGTTGATTTATACAGTGATTCAAAATATGTAATTGACTCAATAACAAAGGGCTGGGTATACGGCTGGAAGAAAAAAGGCTGGATTAAATCCGACAAAAAACCCGCGCTCAACAGCGATCTGTGGGAAATTCTGCTGAAGCTGACGGAAAAGCATCAGTTACACTATCACTGGGTCAAGGGACACGCCGACAACGCATACAATAACCGCTGTGACGCGCTTGCTGTGGAGCAGCGGGACAAATACGCAGCTTCCGAGGGAAAATATGAGGAAAAACTATAACGACAAGTCCTTTATAATTTTCATTTCCTACATTGCCGGACATCGCTCCCTTTTCATCATAGACATGGTCTGTGCTCTGGCAGTATCGGGGATCGATCTGATTTTCCCCTATGTGTCAAGGATCTCCATGAATCGGCTTTTGCCCGGACGGCTTTATACCACCTTTTTTGTGGTCATGGCGGTCATGGTGCTGGCCTATCTG
>CALIRN010000366.1 GCA_938042265.1 uncultured Eubacteriaceae bacterium | reverse complement strand
GATACAAATTGAACCACCGCCAACTCCTACTTTTATAAAGTCTGCTCCAGCTTTTGCTAAATATAAAAATCCTTCTTTATCTACAACATTACCTGCACCAACCTTAACCGTATCACCGTAATGCTCTCTTATCCAGCCGATAGTAATCTTCTGCCATTCCGTAAAGCCCTCTGAGGAGTCAATACATAGCAGGTCTGCACCTGCCTCAACAAGGGCAGGCACTCTTTCGGCATAATCTCTGGTGTTAATGCCAGCGCCTACAATATATCTCTTATGGCTGTCAAGAAGCTCAATGGGATTTTCCTTATGGCTGTCGTAATCCTTTCTGAAAACAAAAGCCTTCAAACGCATATCATCATCAACAATAGGGAGCGCATTAAGTTTGTTATCCCAAATAATATTGTTGGCTTCTTTAAGGCTTGTTCCCTCCTTGGCATAAATAACATTTTCAATAGGTGTCATAAACTCGGCAACCTTGGTAGCTCTGTCCATACGGCTTATTCTGTAATCTCTGCTTGTTACGATACCTACAAGCTTACCCTCAGGTGTACCATTATCAGTAACAGCCACTGTAGAATGCCCTGTTTTCTCTTTTAAGTTAAGTATATCCTGAAGTGTGCTTTCAGGCTTGATATTGGAGTCGCTTACAACAAAGCCTGCCTTATGGCTTTTAACACGCTTAACCATTGCAGCCTGCTGCTCTACAGTCTGAGAGCCGTAGATAAAGGAAATGCCTCCCTCCTTTGCAAGTGCAATAGCCATATTATCGTCACTTACAGACTGCATAATTGCAGATACAAGAGGGATATTCATAGTAACGGGGCAGTCCTCCTGTCCCTTTTTAAACTTAACAACAGGTGTTACAAGGCTAGCATTTGCAGGCGTACACTCTGCCGATGAATAGCCGGGAACTAAAAGATACTCACTGAACGTATGTGAAGGTTCGTCAAAATAAAATGCCATTTTTCTATGCTCCTTATCCTAAGTTTTAAATATAATCTTCCCATAAAATTACTCTTGTGTCAAGTATAAATTAAAGAAATTGCCGATTAATTATATTTGTATTAACCGGCATAAATTTCTATTATATTGTAAATTATTTCATGGAATCAACAGAGCCGAGTACGTTCTTAATCTTAAATTCAACAAGTTCCTGAATCATGTCACGGGCAACCCCAAGGTAACCTCTTGGATCAAATGCCTCAGGCTTTTCAACAAAGGACTTTCTGATACCTGCGGTCATGGCAAGCCTGATATCGGTATCCATATTAATTTTACAAACAGCCATACCTGCTGCCTTTCTCAGCATTTCAACAGGTATACCGCTTGCCCCCTTAAGCTCGCCGCCATACTTATTACAAAGCTCAATTACAGCAGGATCAACAGAGGACGCACCGTGAAGAACGATAGGATACTGCTTGAAGCCTGCACTCTCAAGCTTGTTTGTAATAACCTCAAGTCTGTCAAAATCAAGCTTAGCTTCACCCTTAAACTTATATGCACCATGACTTGTACCGATAGCAATTGCAAGTGAGTCAACACCTGTTCTCTGTACAAAATCCACGGCCTGATCAGGGTCAGTGTATGTAGCATTTGCAGCAGATACATTAACCTCGTCCTCAACACCTGCAAGCTTGCCAAGCTCAGCCTCCACAACAACGCCGTGAGCATGTGCATACTCAACAACTTCTTTAGTCTTTGCAACATTTTCCTCATATTCAAAATGTGAGCCGTCAAACATAACAGAGGTAAAACCATTCTCTACGCAAAGCTTTACTGTTTCAAGGTCCGGACCATGGTCAAGGTGGAGAGCAACATCAATACCCGTTTCATCAACAGCCGCCTGTACCATACCCAAAAGATACTTAGGACCTGCATACTTAAGAGCGCTCCTTGAAACCTGAAGAATGCAGGCGGAGTTCTGTGCTGCAGCACCCCTTGTTACACCCTGAATAATCTCCATATTATTGATGTTAAAGGCACCAATCGCATATTTACCCTCGTAAGCCTTCTTAAACATCTCTGTACTAGTTACCAATGCCATATTAAATTCCTCCTTATAAATTAATTTATACTGATTTTATTATACATCACTTTTTTGTTTTTTACAATAGCATTAAAAACAAAATTGATAATTTTTACAAAGGATCAACTCATAGCACAAATCCCTGCTTCTGTCAAGATATAAAATTTCAAATATGTAATATTTTTCTTTGCATAACCTCTTGAAAAGAAGCCAATAATATAGTATAATCATAAACAAAGAAAAAGAAATCTCCTGGAATGTACGCGAACCCATTATTTTGAACCTACATTTTTGATAAGGGACTCCTATATGCAAAGCATATGCCAGGCCTCAAGCTAATTCCCTTTGGGCAGAGGAAGGCAGATTGTCAGCTGCGGTAACCCACCTAGCTTTGCTAGGTGTCAAAATCTGGGAACGGCATTTCGGGGTTTTCTTTTAAAGAGTAAAGACCTTGCAAAGCTGCAAGGTCTTTTTAGTACCATAAAAGTGTAAGTGTAAAACATTTAATTAGTGTTTTGACATTTACACTTATTTTTTTATAATAAAGGGAGTAATTGATTTTGTTGAGGTCTTTTGTGGTTAACATAGATTATACTCTATACGGAATTATAACACAAAACAAGAGATTGCCAATAGATTACCAGAATATTCTGTTGTAAGAAGTATGTGAGGTACAGGTGATATACTTGCACCAAAGCTTATATCTGCAATAGGTAATGCGGGACAATTTCATAATGGTAAAGCTTTAATAGCTTATGCAGGGATAGATATTCCGCCATATCAATCAGATAAATTTATAGGAAGAGATATGCGAATATCAAAACGAGGCTCAGCGGCATTACAAAAAATAAGTTATGAGGCAATGGATGTATAAAAACACATAGACCAAATGAAGTGCAGCGGTATATGAGACCGATCCGGGGTGTATAAGTAATAATAATTGATTAGAGATTAGGGGGTGATGTCTATTCCCTATTTTTTACGATTTTGTTATAGAATAATCTAAACTGCCTTAACATATTTTGACCCAACTTATTATGATTTGAAATGGTCTAAATTGGTGTTATTTAAAAAATTGAAAAATAAAAAAGCCTGAAAATAAAACATTTTCAGACTTTAACTTGAATAGCGGAAGGGGGATTTGAACCCTCGACACCACGGGTCTACCCAAACTTTAAATAGTTTATTAAACTTTCAAAAAATGCAGCAAACAAGCACCTTTTAGATTTTTAAAACCCTCCACAAAATCGACCCATATTTAACTTGTGTGGGAAAAATGTGGGAAAATTATTATTTTATAATACCTTGAATTACGGATATATAAATATGTCCTTAGAGCTTTATTTTTTAAGGGTACATTTTCACTTTACAGCACTCTTATATTAAAATTCGACACAGTTATGCGATACATTACGCTGTAAATGT
>CALIRN010000365.1 GCA_938042265.1 uncultured Eubacteriaceae bacterium | reverse complement strand
AAAGTGCGGCTTCCCTTGGGCAAGAACCTTTGATTGCGTACTTGATGTAAATTGCCGGGTTAAAAATTAGGAATAGGTTGTCTGTAAGGAGGGATACTTACCTTATTGGTTAAAATAATTAGTTAAGGTAAAAATAAATAATGCTTGTTTTACAAGGTAATCCCTTGCAAAAATACGGTGAATTGTTATGAAGAACAGGGTTTTATCAACAATTAAAAAATATAATATGCTGCAAAAGGGTGACGGTGTGGTTATAGGCTTATCGGGCGGTGCGGACTCGGTAAGTCTTATTTCGGTGCTTAAGGAGATACAGCCGTTATATGATTTAAGGCTGTATGCCGTACACCTTAATCATGGCATACGAGGTGATGAGGCGCAGCGTGATGAAGCCTTTGCAAGGGAGCTTTGTGAAGGGCTTGGTGTGGAGATACGTATTTTCCGCAGGGATATACCAATTGAGGCTAAGGCGCTTGGTATGACTCTTGAGGAGGCAGGCAGAAAAATACGCTATGAACTGTTTGAACAGGTACTTAAGGAAACGGGCAGCAGCAAAATTGCCGTTGCTCACAATATGAATGATAATGCGGAAACGGTGCTTATGCGTCTTTGCCGTGGTACGGGCATAAGAGGTCTTGGCGGCATTTCCCCTGTCAGGGATAATATTATAAGACCTCTTATTGAGGTTAAGCGCTGTGAGATTGAGGCATACTGCGGCGAAAAGGGGCTTGACTACTGTACCGACAGCACAAATTTATCTGAGGATTATACACGTAATAAGATAAGGCTTACCCTTATCCCCTGGCTGGAGGAAAATCTTAACCCCTCCTTGTGTGAGGGCATTAACAAAACCTCAGGTTTTATGCGACAGGAGGACAGCTATCTTGACAGTCTGGCACAGGCGGCGTTTAAGGAGTGCGGCACGGGGGATAATTCCGTAAGCTGTAAGAAATTGCTTGCTTATGATACGGTTATTAGGCGCAGAGTAATACGGCTGCTTTTTGCACGGTATGTTAAAAGCCTTAAGGATATTTCCGCAGAGCATATACAGGCGGTATGTATTCTGGCAGAGGGAAAAAGCGGAGCAAGCCTTAACCTGCCCTACTCTCTTACCGCAAAAAAGGAGTTTGATGCTCTTATTATTGAAAAAAGCACGCCAAAGCCTGAGGGCTACTGCTATGAGCTTGAATTAAACAGGTCTGTTTATATCAGTGAAATCAATGGCTTTGTCGGAATTTATGATAAAAAAACAGAAATTAAAGGAAATTTACTATATACTAATTGTTTTAAATATGATATAATAAACAATAGGCTTTGCTTACGGAGCCGCAAAGAGGGGGATAAAATTGCCCTTAGCGGTATCGGAGGCAGCAAAAGGCTGAAAAAGCTGTTTAACGATTTAAAAATAAGCCGTGATAAGCGTGATACCATACCGCTGCTTGCCATGGATAGTGAAATACTGTGGGTTGGCGGACTTCGTACCAATGATAAATATAAGTGCAGGGACGGAGGAGTTTATTTTTACTTTTGGAGGAATGAGCCGGATGAAGGAAAACATTAGCTTACTTATATCAGAGGATAAAATTACAGAGCGTATTGGGCAGATTGCAGGTGAGCTTTCCGCCGGATACAAGGCTTTAAATGACAGCAGGCCTGTGGTGGTGGTAGGCGTGCTTAAGGGCTCGGTTATGTTTATGGTGGAGCTTATTAAAAGGATGGATATACCTGTTGAACTGGATTTTATGGTATGCTCCAGCTATGGGGACTCAACAAGCTCTTCAGGACAGCTTCAGATAAAAAAGGATTTGGAAAATTCAATTGCAGGCAAGCATGTACTTCTTGTGGAGGATATTGTGGATTCAGGCAGGACACTTCAGTATCTTATTAAATATCTTAAGGATAAATCCCCTGCAAGCCTTACCCTGTGTACTCTGTTGGATAAGCCGGACAGACGTGAATTTCAGGTTAAGGTTGACTATGTGGGCTTTGAAATACCTGATGAATTTGTTGTGGGCTACGGTCTTGACTATGCCCAGAGGTACAGAAACTTACCTTACATAGGTGTACTCAGCTTTGAGGAATAATAATTTAATTTAGGAGGAAAAGATGAATAAAAAAGGTGACGGTTTAAAAACCGCCTTGCTTTTTCTGTGTATTTTTGCCGTATTTTTAGGTGTTGCAATATTTGGCAACGGCGGTATGAATGCAAGGCAGGTGCCTGTATTTACCTACAGCACAATGCTTGAGAAAATCAAGGCAGATGAGGTTGATAATATTGTATTGCAGCGTGATGCTGATGTAAGCGATGCGGGTACGGCAACAGTAACCCTTAAAAACGGTACCCCCTATCGTGTGGAGATTGGCAGCGTCAGCCAGTTTATGAATCAGGTCAGCGATAAGGTTGCAGACGGTGAGCTTACTCTGGTAACCAAGGCTGCCGCAAAAACGGGCAACTGGATTTCTGTAATATCCGTAATAATATCCGTTGTAATAGGCATTGTCATACTGTTTTTTATTATGCAGCAGATGCAGGGCGGCGGCGGAAAGGTTATGAACTTTGGCAAGAGCAATGCCAAGCTGAATGACCAAAACAATAAAAAGACCTTTGCCGATGTGGCAGGCCTTGATGAGGAAAAAGAGGAGGTGCAGGAAATTGTACAGTTCCTCAAAAATCCTAAAAAGTTTACGGATTTAGGCGCAAGAATACCTAAGGGTATACTTATGGTAGGCCCTCCGGGTACAGGTAAAACCCTACTGGCAAAGGCTATTGCGGGAGAGGCTGGAGTGCCCTTCTTCTCAATTTCGGGCTCTGATTTTGTGGAGATGTTTGTTGGTGTGGGTGCCTCAAGAGTAAGAGATTTGTTTGAGCAGGCTAAAAAGAATACCCCATGTCTTGTGTTTATTGACGAGATTGACGCTGTGGGCAGACGCAGGGGTGCAGGCCTCGGCGGCGGACATGACGAGCGTGAGCAGACCTTAAATCAGCTTTTGGTTGAGATGGATGGCTTTGGCATAAACGAGGGAGTTATTGTTATTGCAGCTACCAACCGTCCGGATATACTTGACCCTGCGCTGTTAAGGCCGGGGCGTTTTGACAGACAGGTGGTTATCGGACGTCCGGATGTAAAGGGCAGATATGAGATTTTGAAGGTACATTCCAAGGGCAAGAAGATTGCTACCGATGTGGATTTGCAGGTTATTGCACAGACTACTCCGGGCTTTACCGGTGCGGACCTTGAAAACCTTATGAATGAGGCGGCTCTACTTGCGGCAAGGGAGGACAAAAAGGCTCTTGATATGCAGGATTTACGTGCTGCTTTTGTAAAGGTTGCCATGGGCACCGAGAAAAAGAGCAGAGTTATTACCGATAAGGAAAAGAGGCTTACGGCATATCATGAGGCGGGTCATGCTCTTATTTATGAAAAGCTGTCGGAGCTCCCTCCTGTGCATATTGTTTCCATTATTCCCGTAGGCAGGGCAGGCGGCTATACCATGCCCGTACCTCAGGAGGATATTTGTCCTACCTATAGGTCAATGCAGCAGACAATTGCCGCAGCATTTGGCGGCAGAATTGCCGAGGAGCTTATATTGGGAGATATTTCAACGGGCGCCAGCGGTGATATTCAGCAGGCAAGTAAAATTGCCAGGGATATGGTTACAAAATACGGTATGAGCAAAAAGCTCGGTCCTATCCTGTTTGGTGAGGAAAGCGAGGAGGTTTTCCTGGGCAGGGAAATAGGACATACAAGAAATTACGGCGAGGAGGTTGCAGGCCTTATTGACTCTGAGGTAAACCGTATCATAACCGAGGCATACGATATGGCTGAGCAGGTTATAAAGGATAATATGGAGGGTCTGC
>CALIRN010000364.1 GCA_938042265.1 uncultured Eubacteriaceae bacterium | reverse complement strand
CTGTCGTTAAGTGCGTTTGCAATCATAAGGGGTATCAGCTTTTCGGGGAAATGATATGGTCCGTAGTTGTTGGAGCAGCGTGAAATTGTTACAGGCAGACCATAAGTTCTGTGGTAAGCAAGTACCAGCAAATCCGCAGCGGCCTTTGAGGAGCTGTAGGGAGAGCTTGTATGAATAGGTGTTTCCTCAGTAAAGAATAAATCCGGTCTGTCCAGAGGCAGGTCGCCGTAAACCTCATCGGTAGATACCTGATGATAGCGTGTAATGCCGTATTTTCTGCAGGCATCCATAAGCACGGCTGTACCCGTAATATTAGTCTGAAGAAAAATACCGGGGTCCTCAATTGAACGGTCAACATGGCTTTCTGCAGCAAAGTTTACAACAATATCGGGCTTTTCCTCCTCAAAAAGCTTATAGACAGCCTCTCTATCACAAATATCCGCCTTTACAAAACGGAAGCGGGGATTGTCCATAACAGGCTTTAAGGTAGACAGATTGCCTGCATAGGTCAGTTTATCAAGGCAGATTATCCTGTAATCGGGATATTTGTCAAGTATATGAAAAACAAAGTTGGAGCCGATAAATCCGGCGCCTCCGGTAACAATTATATTCATAATAAAATTCCTTTCTTAATTTAATACTGGTTTAATTCAGTACATCAATATACTTTCCGTCAAGTACGTCCTTAAGATACTGACCGTACTGGTTCTTCTTAAGGACCTCATAAACCTTAAGCACGTCCTCTTTTGTAATCCAGCCGTTAAGATATGCAATTTCCTCCAGGCAGGCAATCTTTCTGTGCTGGTGAGTTTCAATAGTTTTTACAAAGTTGGTAGCGTCCACAAGGCTTTCGTGTGTACCTGTATCAAGCCAGGTAAAGCCCTGTCCTAAAAGCTCTACGTTAAGCGCGTCCATTTCCAGATATATGCGGTTAAGGTCTGTAATCTCAAGCTCACCCCTGGCAGAGGGCTTTAAGCTTTTGGCAAGCTCTACAACCCTGTTGTCATAGAAGTAAAGCCCCGTAACACAGTAATTGCTTTTTGGATTTTTTGGCTTTTCTTCAATAGAAACTGCCTTGCCGTCACTGTCAAACTCAACAATACCAAAACGCTCAGGGTCATCTACATAGTAGCCGAATACGGTTGCACCCTTGCCGGTTTCAGCATTGACAACGGCAGCCTTAAGACGCTTGTTAAGTCCGTGTCCCGCAAAAATATTATCGCCAAGTACCATAGCGGCGGTGTCTCTGCCTATAAAATCGGCACCGATAATAAATGCCTGCGCAAGACCGTCGGGAGAGGGCTGAACAGCGTATGTCAGGCTGACTCCAAACTGATGTCCGTCACCAAGCAGTGCCTCAAACCTGGGTGTGTCCTGTGGTGTGGAAATAATAAGTATATCCCTTATGCCGGCATTCATTAAAACGGACATGGGATAATAAATCATAGGCTTGTCGTAAATAGGCAAGAGCTGTTTTGAGGTTACCTTTGTCAGAGGATAAAGCCTTGTGCCGGAGCCTCCGGCTAAAATAATACCTTTCATATTTATCTCCTTTCAAAATAAGTAGGATGTAAAGATGTAATAAAAATATTTCTAATATTATATTGCCACAAAATCATATAAAAGTAAATATAATTATAAATTTTTGATTTTATATGAGCTGAAAAGCTCTTCAACCGATTGATTAAAGTCTTTTATATTTTTAGCTTTTTTAATTTTTTTACCTATTTTTTCACTATCCTCAAAAAGGTAAAGCATATAAGTCATAACCTCCTTCATTTTATGCATAAGAGGTACATTGCCGCAAAGAATTTCGCTGTATTCTCCATACAGTGTATTATAAAACTCCTTGAGCCTTTCCATGGATAATACACATAGTCCCTTAATAACTGCAGGCAGAGCAGGATTAATAACCGCCCCTCTGCCAATCATTATTGTATCTGTATGGGGAAAAGATTGTGTAAATGTATTATAAGCCTCTGCGGTAAAAATATCGCCGTTGTAGCACAGGCTGTTCTTGCTGTGTTCACAGGCATAGCGGTAAATTTCAAGGTTAGGAGTGCTGCCGTACATATCGCTCCTTGTACGAGGGTGTATTATAAGCTCCGTCATGGGATACTGATTGTATATTTCAAGCAGGCGGTAAAACTCATCAGGGCTTTCCTTACCGATACGCGTTTTGACGGAAATCCTGTATTTACTTTTAAAAATTTCATCAAGAAACTTATCAAGCTCATGAGGATAAGCAAGAAACCCTGAACCTCTGCCCTTGGACACCACCGTACCCGACGGACAGCCAAGATTAAGGTTAAACTCGGTATAGCCATACTGCTCCAGCCTTTGGCACATGGTTATAAAGCCCTGTGACGAGTCGGTTAAAATTTGGGGTACAAGCAGCTGACCTACATTGTTTTCCGGCAGCACATCCCTCTCGGTCCTGCTGCTCAGCACTCCTTTGCTGCTGGGTGTAATAAAGGGTGTAAAGTATTTGTCTACTCCTCCGAAAAATCGATTCAGATTTGTTCTGAAAATGTTACCTGTTATCCCCTCCATGGGAGCCAAATATATATTCATAATAATTCTCCTTTTGGAAACGTGTTAATTGCGCTGAACATAAATTTATATTATCACACCTGTGGAAAAGGCTGCTTTCGTCGTGAAAATTCCATTGTGGGGTCAATCAACTCTTCATATTACGAAGAAAATCGGCAAGCTTATCCCCATCTCCAAAAGTTACATCATTTTTGTTTATAATAACGGTTTCCTTAAGAGGACCCAGCTTAATATAATTTTCCATTTCAATTATGGTATAAAACCTTTTAGGAGTAAGCTCAAAGGTTTTTGTATCGTTGGTAACAATAATTTTATTGTCATCCTTCTCAATA
>CALIRN010000363.1 GCA_938042265.1 uncultured Eubacteriaceae bacterium | reverse complement strand
TCTTACCATAGGCAGCACCGGCGAAAACGTAAGAACAATACAAAGGCAACTTAACTCAATATCCTCCACCTATTCCGCAATTCCCAAAATAAGGGTTGACGGTGTATACGGTGAGTCTACGAGAGCCGCCGTTGAGGAATTTCAGCGTATATTCAATATGCCCGTAACAGGTGTTGTTGACTTTGCCACCTGGTATGAAATAAGTGAGCTTTATGTTGCAATAGAAAGACTTGCAGAGCTGTAAATATAAAAGAGCCAAAGCTGTTATGCTTTGGCTCTCTGTATATAAAAAATAAACATACCTACTGTAAAAGGTCTGCATTTATTGCAGAGCCTTTACTCTGAATTAATATTTGTTAACAAACCTTATTCTAATCTGAAAGCCGTCACTTGAGCAACGTCGGCCTTTCAGATTGTTTTTTCCAAAAGTACCAGCTTAACACCCTCTATTCCGTTAAATATGCAAGGTACAATACCAACCTCACTATAGCCCAGTTTTTTATACATGGCTCGTGCATGATTATTTTTAATATTTGTATCCATCCTAAGACAACGGCAATTGTGCGAGAAAGCATATTGCTCATAAAAGCTTATAAAGCTTTTTCCGTAGCCTTTCCCTGAAGCTTTAGGAGATATAACAAGGGTATGTAATACCATAACCTCATGCTCCGAAGCATCATAATTCCACTTTGCCTTTTTATACGCTTCCGCCTGCTGTTGATTGATAATTGCCGCCCCTACTATTACACCATCATCCTCTTCAACAAATAACTCCCCTTTTTGCAGGGACTGTTCTGCTGTTTCAGCAGTGGGATAAATCTCCCTTATCCACCCTGTTGAAACTATTCCCTTTTCCTGTGCAGTATGTATATCATTATAAATATCCGTTACTGCCTTTATATCCTTTTCGGTTGCCCTTCTTATCATTTATTTTACACCACTTTTCAAACCTTAAATTTTATTTTATCATAAGCCATTAGCCCTACGGCATATTCCGATTTCATTTATTTTTACGCTTACGGACAAAATTAAAACCAATGCTTTATCATACTTTATTTGCTTTGTAAAAAGCTGTCGCAATAAATACGACAGCACCCCTTTTACTCGCCTATAATTTTAATCAGCACCCTTTTATTTCTCATACCGTCAAACTCAAAATAGAAAATCTGCTCCCAAGTGCCAAAATCAAGCTTACCGTTTGTAATGGCAACAACGGTTTCCCTGCCCATAATTGTTCTTTTTAGGTGGGCGTCTGCATTGTCCTCATAGCCATTATGGTCATACTGACTATAGGGCTTTTCTGGTGCAAGCCTTTCAAGCCAGCGTTCATAATCCCTATGAAGTCCACTTTCATCATCATTTATGAATACGCTTGCAGTAATGTTCATGGCATTTACAAGCACAAGCCCTTCTTTAACACCGCTTTCAGCAACAGCCTTCTGTACCTCATCCGTTATATTTACAAGTCCCCGCCTTGAGGGCAAATTAAAATGCAACTCTCGTCTGTAGGATTTCATTAAAAATTCTCCTTTACAAAGCGTTCAATACGGTTACTTCCCTCAACCACATCACGCATTGAGGTTGCGTAGGAAATTCTTATATAATCAGGATAACCAAAGGCACCCGAAGGCACAACGGCAACGCTGTAATACTCCATAAGAGCCTTTGCAACGTCCTCACTGGTATTAATCTCAATATCTTTTACCTTACCGCCAAACAGCTTGGACACATCAACAAAAAGATAAAATGCACCTTTTGGCAAAAGCGAGCTTAAAAGTGGAATATCCGAAATACGCTGAGCAATAAAATCCCTGCGGTGCTCAAACTCCCTGATCATATTTTCAACCTCGGTCTGGTCGCCTGTAAGAGCCTCCAGAGCCGCAACCTGTGCAATTGAGTTAATATTTGAGGTTGCGTTGGACTGGATATTAGCAATAGCCGCCGCAACCTTCTTATTAGATGCGGTATAGCCCACTCTCCAACCCGTCATGGCATAGCTTTTTGAAAGACCGTCAACCACTATAGTTCTCTCATAAATATCCTCACCAAGTGAAGCAATACTTACATGGCGAAGCTTTTTACTGTAAACAAGCTTTTTATATATTTCATCACTTATTACAAAAAGGTCATGCTTAACTGCAAAAGCCGCAATTTCCTTAAGCTCCTCACCGCTGTACATCATACCGCTCGGATTATTGGGGCTGTTGACAATAAGCGCCTTGGTTTTATCCGTTAAAACCTCTTCAAGCTGATTAACCTTAACCTTAAAGCCGTTGCCCTTTTTGGTATTTACAATAACAGGCACACCGTAGCACATCCTGATAATATCAATATAGCTGTTCCAGTAAGGGGCAGGCACAAGCACCTCGTCCTTTGGGTCAAGTATCGCTTTAAAGGCATTTAAAATAGCATGCTTGCTTCCGTTTGAAATAACAATCTGCTCCGCCTCATAGTCAAGACCGCACTGCTTTTTCAAATCCTCGGCAACAGCCTGTCTAAGCTGCATAATACCCTCATAAGGTGTATAATGTGTAAAGTTATCATCAAGGGCAGACTTTGCCGCGGTCTTAATATTTTCAGGCGTATTAAAATCAGGCTCACCTGCGCTGAAATTAATAACATCTATTCCCTCTGCTGTTTTTCTGTTAGCCTCAGCCGATATACTAAGTGTTGAGGATGGTCTCATTCTTTCGGCAACTGCTGATAATTTCATATTAAACACCTCATCTCATAAGTATTTATCAATAATGATATAATACAACATTTTTCGGTATTTTTCAAGTAAAAATGAAAATTATGAAATGGTAAATATTAATCATACATATCAAATATTTTCATACATAATCCCATAATTTATGTATTGTCCTCACAAGGAAAAGCATATGCCGAATTAAGCACCTTTTGTAGTATTGCTGCCGAATCAGCCGCCGTCAGAGTTCCTCCCGCATCCACATCAAGATATAACATATAATTTGAAGTCTTTTCTTCTAAAGGCACTTTATATGCGGAATTTAACACCTTTTGAAGAACTGCGGCAGCATCTGCGGCTGTAAGCGTGTTATTTCCGTCAGCATCTCCGTAAATAACATCATTGACCTCTATTACATATTCATCATATGCTCCGTTGCTAAGGGTTGCCGTTATTGTAACTACACCACTACCTACAGCCATAACCGTACAGGTACCGTCACTAAAGCCCGCAACAACAGCCACTGTATTGTCACTGCTTGTCCATTTTATATCTTTTTTATCTTCAATTTCAACATCATTTTCCATCACCTTTGATGTCAGCACCAGTGTCCTTCCCACTTCTAACACATTGTTGATGCCTTCAATTGAAACAATTCTTGTATCCCTATATTCAACCCTGACAAGACAGCTTGCACTTTCACCGTCTTTTAAAGTAACCGTAACTATACTTGTTCCCTCAGTCTTGCACTTAAGATTGCACAGCAGCTTATCAGAATCCGTTCCGTCAATGCTGCCTGAATTTACAATTTCAACCACATCAGGATTACTGCTCTCCCATACAATTCCGGATTTATCCTCAATATGTGGTGTAAGTACTGCAGTAAGACAATTTTTTATATCTGTTACGGTGCCCATAGTATAAGTCTTTTCAGTCGATAATATTAATCTGCCTGAGTCTGAAATATATTTATATGGAATATTATTCTTTTGTGCAAAAATTTCTGCTTCAGAGCCTTTTTTACATAAAATTGTAAGCATATCACAGTTTTGGAATGCATAGTTCCCTATATCCGTAACACCTTCAGGAATGATGATACTTGTTAAACTGCCGCAATCACTAAAAGCATAATCTCCAATGCTTGTTACACTATCAGGAATAGTTATATTTTTTAAGCTGCTGCACTTCCAAAAAGCATGATCCCCAAGGCTTGTTACACTATCAGGTAAAGCTATATCTGTTAAACTGCTACAGCTGTTAAAAGCAGAAGCTGCAATAACG
>CALIRN010000362.1 GCA_938042265.1 uncultured Eubacteriaceae bacterium | reverse complement strand
TATTTGGCAAAGGCAGTATTCTCCTCACCAATCTCAAATACTGCACCTCCACCCAGCTGTTTTTTTATTTCATCCATTTTTACTACTCCTTTTCTTTATGAAAACCTTTTCGCCGATGTACAGCATTTGTTTTTTGTTATGCTAATCAGTGTTTCCTTAGCCTAATTGTACTATTTGGAGCTCACTACAAGTCAAGAGTTATTTTCTAAAAAATTAACCATTTAACAAAAAAGACATATTATAAATTAAACAACAAAAATATGGAGGTGTTTTTTATGGATAATTGTTGTATTCCATACGAATCAATAATAAAACCCGATACCCTTGCCTTTGCATACGTGCCTATGCAGCAGCCCTGCCCTACCTTTGAGCCATTGGAAGGTACGCTTAAGGGTACAATGTTCCCCGGTCTGTACAGCTACTATAAATAGTGAGGTGATATTATATGAAAAGAGATTGTATTTTAAAACAGCTTACCGTACTTGATTTTGCAGCAGTTGACCTTCAGCTGTATCTTGATACCCACCCCGATGATGATGAAGCGCTGGAGCAGTATAACAATACCGTTATGCAGGCAGATGCACTCCGCGCCGATTATGAAAGCAAATATGGTCCTCTGTTTTCCTTCCGTTCCCTTGGAGGCGATAAATATCGCTGGATTGACAACCCCTGGCCTTGGGAAAATAAATTTAACTTCAGTATGTCTAAGGAGGATTAATAGTTATGTTTATATATGAAAAGAAACTGGAATTCCCTGTAAAAATAAAGCAAACAAACCCTGGCCTTGCTAAATTAATATTAACTCAGTATGGCGGTCCTGACGGTGAGCTTGGCGCCTCTCTTCGTTATTTCAGTCAGCGTTTCGGTATGATAACTCCCCAGGCCAAAGCTGTTTTAAATGATATTGCAACCGAGGAACCAGCTCATAACAGATGTCATTGTATCAGGCATTAAAACTAAAATAATATTGCTTATTGCTATTAATTTTTTCCAACCTTTTCTTTACCCTTTCTGCCTTTGAAAAGCTGTTAAGGGTTCTTACAATTCTTTCGCTGTCCTTTTCAACCAGCTTTATACTGATTGGTGAAAATCCGTACAACATATCACATGCTGAAAAATCGCCGTTTTTGTCATAAATATTCCTTTGTAAATAATATTCGGTTACATTATAAAATATAAGCTTGCCCGTACCTACGGTTTTAATACTGGTTTCGTACTTATTAAATGCAAAAGCAGCCTCCTCTATATTATAAAAGCTTTCAACAACCTCGGGCTCTAATATAAAACGGCTGATTGTACATCCGGGCTCTATTTTAAGCCTGTCCAAATAATCAAACCTTGCCCAGTTTATCATAATTTCATACTTTATCATAGGCAATCCCCTTCTAAATCCAAAATATATTTTTTATTATATTACCATATATATCTGATTTTGTGAATAAAAAATATATTATCTTTCGGATAAATTACAGCCAATGCCTAAAGCATCACTTATTATGCGGGCTATGTTCTGCAAATGTTGTTCCCTGTCCTCAGGTACAACATAATCTGAATTCCATATCAGTTCAGCTCTGTCAATTTTTATAATTTCCTTTGACATAATATCACCTCCATATATTATACTGCCGCAAAATTTGTCCTATCACATAAGGCAAACTCATATAATATTGTAAAAAATTAACGGAGAATATATATGTATGCCATATATTTAAGAAAATCCCGAGCAGACAGAGATTTGCCCAAACTTTCAGAAAGTGAAATACTTACCCGTCACGAAAAAATTTTAACCGAACTGGCTGAAAAGGAAAATTATGAAATAAGCAAAATTTACCGTGAGGTTGCTTCAGGAGAAACCATTGCCGCAAGACCTGTGATGCAAAAGCTGCTTGCAGATGTTGAACAGGGACTGTACAAGGGCGTGCTTGTAGTTGAAATAGAGCGTCTTGCCAGAGGCAACAGTATAGACCAGGGAATTGTAAGCCAAACCTTTACGTACTCTAATACCCTTATTATTACGCCAAGCAAAATTTATAACCCTGCCAATGAATTTGATGAGGAATTTTTTGAATTTGGACTTTTTATGAGCAGACGTGAATACAAAACCATTAACAGACGCCTTCAGGCAGGTAGAACCTCTTCACACAGGGAGGGCAAATATGTAGGGTCAATGCCGCCCTACGGCTATGACAGGGTTAAACTAATTAACCAAAAAGGCTGGACCTTGAAACCCAACGAAAATTCAGACATTGTGAAACTCATTTTTCATCTCTACACCCAAAACAATCCCATAGGCTGCCGAAAAATATGTGATTATCTTAACAATATGGGTATTAAATCCGCTAAGGGCGGCTTGTGGACAGTTTCCGTTGTAAGCAATATATTGAAAAACGAAATTTACATAGGCAAAATCGCTCACAATAAAAGCAAAACAAAAAAACAGATGATTAACGGCAATATAGAAATATCCCGCCTGAGACAAAAAGATTACGAACTTTTTGAAGGAATTCATCCTGCAATAATAGATACTGAAACCTGGTCAAAGGCACAATGCAATATAAAAAAAAGCCCTCCCGTTTCCTCCGCAAAGGAAATAGTAAATCCCCTTGCAGGTCTGCTGATCTGCGGCAAGTGCGGAGGTAAGCTGCAACGCAGGCCACACTCCAAAAACCAGTCAAAAGACTATTTAATATGTAAAAAAGGCTGCAATAATGTAGGCTCGCCTCTAAAAGAAGTGGAAGATGCTGTAATATATGCAATAAAGGTGCAGCTTGACAGCTTGAAGCTGCCTGATTGTACAGATGAAAATAGAACTCCGCAAGGCAATATTCTCACTCTAAATATTATCGAAAAAGAATTATCCTCACTTTTACATCGTGTGGACATTCTTTTTGACCTTGTTGAAAGGAGAATATATGACAGTGACACCTTTACGGCAAGATATAATAAGCTTAAAAGCGCGATTGCAATACTTGAACAGCAAAAGCACAACCTTACTGAAGCTCTTTCCTTGCAATCAGAAGAATTTATACCCGATAAAAACAGCTTTTCAGCAAAAAGAAGTCTTTCAGAATATTACAAACTGCTTTCTCCTTGTGAGAAAAACAAATTGTTAAAAGAACTGTTTAAAAAAATAATATACATAAAAAACCATAACAGCCGTCAAAGCAATACAGACGAAAGCAGCTTTACCTTGGAGCTTATATGCAAAATATAATTATCCCTTATAATGATAACCGCTGTAAGCAGAGGAACTTGCACATCTCGAAATGATAGGTTCAATCTGCTTACAGCTCAGTGAAGATGCTAATATTGATGAAATTAAGAAAGCAGGCTTTGATACCTACTATGTTGACCATGGTACAGGTATCTACCCCAGCAGTGCTGCCGGTGTTCCCTTCACCGCAAGCTATCTGCAATCCAAGGGAGATCCCATAACCGATTTGTACGATTATAAAAGAAGTCACATATAAAAACACCCTAAGAGGATTCATTCCTCTTGGGTGCTTTTTTCAACCTTTAAACTTCCAACATCAACCCCTAACACCTCAGCAATTCTTTTTAATCCATCAATTTTAGGATT
>CALIRN010000361.1 GCA_938042265.1 uncultured Eubacteriaceae bacterium | reverse complement strand
GATTTTCAGATAATTGATACCGAAAAGGCCTTGTCAGACCTTGTTCTTTCCAATATGCCTGATGATGCCGTCAGCATTGCAGAACGAAATGAATACGGCTACACCGACAACAGCCTGTTGCCTATATCAGAGGAAAGAGCTTTAGAGCTTTTTGACAATGATAAATTACCTGTTTTTCTGCTTTATGAGGATAACACCGAGGGTCAGGCTAATGCAAGGGAGGATATTTTAAATCACAAAGGTATGTTTGGTGTGGAAACTACCGAATGGGAAAAATACATCTCAACGCAAGCGGCAAAGGAAACTAATGCAGCCGACAAAGGTACATACCTTGGCAATATTCGCAATGAAAATAGTAATTCGGACATAAACCTTGCACCTGCCGATACTCCGCAAAATTTTAAGATAACGGATACCCATACTGAGAAACTGTCGGCAAAAGAAAACTTCCGCAACAATGTTGCTGCCATTAAAACCCTTATGGCAGTTGAGAACGAAAACAGAACCGCTACACCTGAAGAGCAGGAAATCCTTTCAAAATATGTGGGTTGGGGTGGGCTTGCTGATGCTTTCGACCCACGAAAAACTAATTGGCAGAGTGAATATATTGAACTTAAAGAGCTGCTTACCCCAAACGAATATAATGCTGCCCGTTCATCAACTTTGAACGCACACTATACCTCGCCTATGATAATAAATGCAATGTATAAAGCCTTGGAAAACTTAGGCTTTAAGGGCGGTAGGGTTTTAGAGCCTGCAATGGGAAACGGTAGATTTTTAGGCTGTCTGCCTGAGAGTTTGGCTGATAATACAAAAATTTACGGAGTGGAGCTTGATAATCTTACAGGTCGAATTGCTAAACAGCTGTATCCTGCTGCCAATATCCAGATAAAAGGCTTTGAAAAAACAAAATTTAAGGATAATAGCTTTGATGTGGCTATCGGTAATGTTCCTTTTGGCAATTACAGAGTAACTGATAAGGAGCTGAAAAGCAATGACCTTATACACGATTTTTTCTTTAAAAAGTCACTTGATAAGGTAAGAACGGGCGGTGTTGTTGCTTTCATTACTTCAAAAGGCACTCTTGATAAAAAAGACAGCTCCGTAAGAGAGTATTTAGCGGAAAGAGCTGACTTATTGGGTGCAATAAGACTTCCGAATAATGCTTTTTCAGAGGCAAATACAGAAGTCACCTCTGATATTATCTTTTTACAGAAAAGAGAACAGCCAAGGGATTTGGAAACAGATATGCCCGATTGGGTAAATATCGGTGTAACCGAAAACGGTTTAGAGGTCAACAATTACTTTGTCAATCACCCTGAAATGATATGCGGCACTTTGACCGAGGTCAGCGGCAGATTTGGTACGGAAGTTACCTGTATGCCAAATGATACGGAATTATCCCTGCTTCTGAATGATGCCACTGAAAATATCAAGGGAGAAATCCCCGAAAAATTTATAGGCAGCCTTATTGATGAGGTTGAAGAAGCACCCGAAACAGATATAAACCCACAGGATTACAGAAACTTCTGCTATACGGTTATTGATAATGCTGTATATTTCCGCAACAATGACGAAATGGAAAAACAGAGCTTCGACAAGACCAAAACCGAAAGAATAAAAGGTATGATTGGCATTTCCGAGGCTTTAAGGGATTTGATTACATCACAAAAGGAGTTTTGCGGTGATGAGGAATTAAAGTCAAAGCAGGCTGTACTGGATAACAAATATAATAATTTTACAAAGAAATTTGGCTTGTTATCTGACAAGGTAAATAAAAATCAGTTCAGGGAAGATGATACATCTGCTCTTTTACTTTCCCTTGAAAATGTCAATGATAAAGGAGAACTTATCAGCAAGGCAGATATTTTTGATAAAAGAACCATTATGCCTTATGTACCCATTACACATACCGATACGGCAAGCGAAGCTCTGACTGTATCAATATCCGAAAAAGCAAGAGTTGACTTGGATTTTATGTCAAAGCTGTGTGGTAAGGAAAAGGAAGAAATAATAAAAGACCTTGAGGGTGTAATCTTTGAAAACCCATTAACAGCACAATATGAAACGGCTGACGAATATTTGTCGGGAAATATAAGGAAAAAGCTTGAAATAGCAAAGCATTGGGCAGAAAGTAACGAAAAGTACAACATAAATGTTCAGGCTCTGACTGAGGTTATTCCACCTGACTTAAAGCCATCCGAAATTTCTGTTCAGCTTGGCTCGTCTTGGATACCTGCCAAATATTATGAGCAGTTTATGTACGAATTGCTGGATACACCAATCCGTTCCCGTTCCACCTGTCCTTGGCGAAATGCAGATAAAAACCCTTTTGAAAGTGGCAGCTCAGGTGATAATCAGACCATAGTGCTGAATTATGACAGCAACACAGCAACCTTTGGCATAAGCAACAAAACCATTGACCGTTTTAACCTTAATGTTTCACAGACCTACGGCACAAGCCGAATGAATGCTTACCGCATTTTGGAGGAAACATTAAATCTAAAGACTATATAGAAGATGCAGAGGGCAGAAAACACGCCGTACTCAATGAAAAGGAAACCTTGCTTGCACAGGAAAAACAAAACCTTATCAAGAATAAATTTGCCGATTGGATATTTAATGACCTTGAAAGAACAGATGACCTTTGCCGAATATACAATGACAAATTTAATTCCACAAGACCCGGAGAGTATGACGGAAGTCATATAACCTTTGGCGGCATTAACCCTGAAATAAAGTTAAGACCTCATCAGATAAATGCCATTGCACATACACTCTACGGCGGAAATACACTTCTTGCTCACTCCGTTGGTGCAGGCAAAACCTTTGAAATGGTTGCAAGTGCTATGGAAAGCAAAAGGCTTGGACTTTGCACAAAATCAATGCTTGTAGTACCAAAGCACATAGTAAATCAGGTTGCAAAGGAGTTTTTGCAGTTATATCCCACTGCAAATATATTAGTGCCAAATGAAAAGGACTTTTCAAAGGATAATCGTGAAAAATTCTGTTCAAGAATTGCAACAGGCAACTATGATGCAATTATTCTGTCCCATACGCAGCTTGAAAAGATACCATTATCCAAGGAAAGACAAATGCAGTTTTTGGAAAATGAAATAAATGATACTATTGCCTGTATTGAGGCGGCAAAGGCTGTTGACGGCGGCGGTTTAACCGTCAAGCAGCTTGAAACCACAAGAAAAAATCTGCAAACAACCCTTGAAAAGCTGAACAATGATGATAAAAGGGACACAGCCATTACCTTTGAGGAGCTTGGTGTTGACAAGCTGTATGTTGATGAGGCACATCTTTTCAAAAATAGATTTTTCAATACCAAAATGGGTAGAAATGTATCAGGCATTAATGCAGGCAGTGCATCACAGCGAGCGGAGGACTTAGCTATGAAATGCAGATACCTTGACGAGCTTACAGGCTCAAAGGGTGTTGTTTTTGCAACGGGAACTCCTATCTCAAACAGTATGGCAGAGCTTTATACTATGCAAAGCTATTTACAGCACGAAAAGCTGAAAGAACAGGATTTAAATCACTTTGACGCTTGGGCAAGCAACTTTGGGGAAACAAAAATCTCTTTGGAATTAGCACCTGAAGGAAAGGGATACCAAATGAAAACAAGGTTTGCAAAGTTTTTCAATCTTCCCGAATTGATGAACATATTTAAGGAAATGGCAGATATAAAAACGGCTGAAAGCCTTAATCTGCCTGTACCTAAAGCAAACTTTCATAATGTTGTAACGGAGGCAAGCGATTTTCAAAAAGAAATGGTTGACGGACTTGCAGAAAGGGCAGACAAAATCAGAAAAAAGATGGTGTCCTCAGAGGTTGACAATATGCTGAACGTAACCAATGACGGCAGAAAACTGGCATTAGACCAAAGGCTGATGAATGATATGCTGCCTGACTACGAGAACAGCAAGACCAACGAATGTGTCAGGAATGTATATGAGATATACAAAAATACGGAGGATGAAAAAAGTACCCAGATGATTTTCTGTGACCTTTCCACACCAAAGGATGACGGCAGCTTTAATGTTTATGACGATATTAAAAATAAGTTGATTGCAAAGAGTATCCCTGCGGAGGAAATAGCCTATATCCACGACTGTAAAACCGATGAGCAAAAACAGAAGTTGTTTACAAAGGTAAGGAGTGGAGAAGTCAGAATTTTGCTTGGTTCAACAAGCAAAATGGGTACAGGTACAAACTGTCAGCAGAAGCTGAAAGCCTTGCATCATCTTGATTGTCCCTGGCGTCCTTCGGATTTGGAACAGCGAAACGGTCGAATAATCAGACAGGGAAATACCAATGCAGAGGTTGATATATTCAACTATGTAACCAAAGGTACATTTGACAGTTATTTATTCCAACTTGTGGAAAACAAGCAGCGGTTTATATCACAGGTTATGACCGACAAATCTCCTGCAAGGTCAGCAGAAGATGTTGACGAAACCGTACTCAGTTTTGCACAGATAAAAGCACTTTGTGCAGGCAATCCAATGATAAAAGAAAAAATGGATTTGGATATAGAGGTAAGCCGTCTTAACACTGTTTATGGAGCATATAAGGACAATAAGAGGATTTTGCAGAAGAATATAGCCGAAACTTATCCAAACCGTATACAGAGCCTTACAGAGCGTATAAGCGGACTTGAAAAAGATATATCACTTGCGGAAAACAATAAAACAGAGGATTTTGTGCAGATGACAGTTGACGGAAAGGTTTACACCGACAAAAAAGATGCTGCAACAGCTTTTCTTGAAAGCTGCAGACAAATAAGACCCGACCAAAAGGAAAAGCCTGTGGGTACATATAAAGGCTTTGCATTATCTGCAAGTTTTGACAGCTTCAGCAAGTGTTTCAAGGTAAATGTTAAAAATGAAATTTCTCACGAGTTTGAACTTAGCTCTGACGCTTTCGGCAACCTGACAAGGCTTGAAAACACCTTAAAGAGTATCCCTAAAAAGCTTGAAACCGCAAAAAATAGCCTTGCAGAAGTAAAGCATAACCTTGAGATTGCAAAAGCGGAAGTTGATAAGCCGTTCCCACAGCTTGAGGAGCTGCGAGAGAAGGAGGAAAGACTTGCCTATCTTAATAAGGAGCTTTCTATGGAAAATAAGGAGGCAGCTGACGATAAGGCGGAAAAGAGCGCAGTCGACAAGACACAGAACAAAACCAACGATATAGCAATTTAATTAAAATAGTGGTAGTATTATATGAGCACTATTATGCGTCTGCATTCTTGGTAAGACACATAATAGTGCTTTTCATACACAAGTGTTATTGCATTATTTTACATATCTGCAATACGTAATTACCAATCATCTTATTCAAGAAACTTATTGACAAAATCCATGGTTTTAATAACCTTATTATAGAGTTATATATAATGAGGTGTCTACTATGGATATGGAAAAAGAAATTAAAGTTTACCTTGAGTTTTGTAAGAAAAACAAAGGGCTGAATGACAAAACAATTAAAGCATACAAAATTGACTTGAAACAGTTTACAGAATACTGCAATAAAACCAACCTTGAATTTGGAAAACAGTTATTGCTAAACTATATAAGTGAGCTATCGAACTTTAAACCCAAAACAACAAAACGAAAAATTGCATCACTTAAAGCGTTCTGTTCCTATTTGGAATGTGAAGATATTATAGAATATAACCCTTTTCATAAAATAAAAACAAAGCTGAAAGAGCCTGTAATACTGCCTAAAACTATTCCCTGTGAAATTATATCCGAATTGTTCCGGTATATGTATGATAAGTTGGCACATACGGAGGTTTCTTCAAGAGAGTATCTGTATACGTTGAGAAATATAGCAGCTATAGAATTAATGTTCTCTACGGGAGCACGAATTTCCGAAATATGCTCTCTCCACAAAGATGATATTGTATGGAGCAATGTATCAATCAAAATATATGGCAAAGGCTCAAGGGAAAGAATTATATATATAGGGAATACTGATGTTGTTGCTGTCCTGCAAAAATATTATATTAGGGTTAAAGATTTTCACTGTGACTATTTGTTTGTTAATCGTTTAGGTAAAAGGCTTTCGGAACAATCACTGAGATTTGCCATATATGATTATGCAAAAAAGGCAAGAATAACCCAACATATTACTCCACATATGTTCAGACACTCTTTTGCCACTATGATGCTTGACGAAAATGTGGATATAAGGTATATTCAAAGTATTCTTGGACATAGTTCTATTACTACCACGCAGATATATACCCACGTTTCCGTGGGTAAACAAAGGGAAATCCTACAAAAAAACAATCCAAGAAATACATTAAAATTGTAGTTTTTTTGTAAATTTATTGTTGAATTATGTATAAAATTATATTATAATATTTAATAAAGGATAACTATAAATTATTAGTTTGTATGGAGGTGTAGAATATATGGAATATTTGTGGACAACATTATTAAAAAGTTCAGCAAAAACATTTACCTCAATAATTGCAAACAATGAAACTATAGTAAACAAACTTTTTCGTATTCCAACTTATCAAGGGGTAATGGATTTTTGGGCCAGAGGTTATAATGCAAATATTATTCATACCTATGATACTGTAAAGATAGATTGTTTATTATCTCCTTATACACAGCTATTTCCTAATAACCCATTTAATAATGCGACCCGTTGGAATAAACTATATACTAATGACATAAGTATTGATGCAAAAAATGAAACAATGCAAATACTTTCATTTTATATAGGTTCTGATCACGCATTACGAATAAAGAATTGGACTGATAAAGTTGTAGTTGGGCTTTATAATCGATATGGCTATATTGGAGATGGTTTATTGGCTACCGTATCTAAACGATATTTAATGAATACAATTCCAGACTTCGATAAAAGAGGATTTTATGGTTGTAGAGTTATGATAACAGGAGTATTGCATCATTGTCCTATTGAACATATTAATTTTATAAAGGGTATTGCGGAAAAGGCAAATTTATTCATTGATTTTTCTAAAATGGATAACATTCCATATATTGAAATAAGTAAAATTAAAACATTTAATAAGGATAAAGATAAAACAACTAGTTTATTAGGTACGCAATGGGCAGCTACTAATAATATAAATGAACCTTTTATAGTTCAGTATGGACAGTTTGATAATCCATTTGAGTTAAATTATTGTTTGAATAATTTGTTAAAGCACAAGGATATACAACTATTTTTTGATGAATATGAAACTATATGTAATATGAATTTTTCAAATTTTATAATGAATTAGGAGATATATAATTATGCACTTTTATGAGAATGACCTTATTAGTTTGTATCTTTCAGACCTAAAAAAAATAGAAGAATTAGATTCTCTAAAACAAAAATTAACTATGTATACTCATCCTCAATTAGGTTATATATTTACTATCAATGATGAGATTCAACATGTTGAAAAATATCAAACTTTATATCATGATATGTTAGTTCACCTTCCAATGAGCTTTATATACAAGCCGCAGGATGCTCTAATTATTGGAGGCGGATCATTATTTGCTGCATACGAAATATTAAAGTATCCAACAATTAAAACTCTAACATTATGCGATTACGACCATGCTGTCCTCGAATTAATGAAAAAATACTACCCCCACGCATGCGAAGTTATGGATAATCCTAAATTTAAATTTATCGAAAAAGATGGTATTGATTTCATAGAAAACTTAGACAGAAAATATGATATTATTATAAATGACTGTTTTAATTTATCACAGGCAAGCGAAAACAATAACATAAATCTATTTCATTTATTATCAAATGCATTATCTGAATTTGGTGTTTGTTGTGATATAATTTATCGCCACATTTTTGATCGGAAAACAACCATAAATACATTAAAAGAACTTTGTACATATCAGAACACGGCATTTTCATTAGTTTTTGTTCCCGAGTATCCTGGGGTATTACATCTGGAAACAATGTGGGGTAACAACAAAAATCTTAATCAAAAACAAACACAAATTTTTAATGAATATCAAAAAGAAATTACTTCGGGAGGCATGAACCCCTTTAATTATTATAACCCACAATATTTATCATATTATTTATATCTTCCACCTTATATTACCAAACAATTTACAATATAAATTGTTTGGTAAAGCTTAATGATTCATCGGGGGTTTTTAGTGCATCGTAAAAAACTCTCACTTGTTCCCACGACTTTGATGTAACGATATTTTTAATGCAATTATTTATTTCACTTGGATTGCTAAAATAACCATATTGAACCAAGTATGGTTCATCAACATTTGATGTAGCAGCCCAAGGGGAACCTAAAAGGGAACATATCTTATCTTGTTCGTTTTTATATACTTTAATTGAATTAATTTTTATGTAAGGAATTTCTTTGTATAAATCAGTATTTAATTTCAAACCTGCCTTTTGAAACATTCCTTGAGCAATGAATCCATGTTGTGTAGGACATTTTGATAAAGTTCCTGTAATTCTTGCATGCAAGCCAAAAAAGTTCGTAGCAAAAAAATCTGGTACCTGTTTTAATAAATATGATGTTGATACTACACCAAGAATCCCTTCTCCAATATAACCATATCTATTATATAATCCAATTAAAGTTTCGCCATTTAAAGATCCAGTACGTATTGTTTCATCTGAGCCTGCATAAAATTCCAAGTTGCTAAACTCTTGAGCAGTTATTTTTCCTTCAAAATTATATAATGAATTCCATCTAATAGCATTTTTATATGGATCGCGAGGAAATAGTTGTACAAACGGAGAAATAAGACCATCAAAAGCAATTGTATCCTCAATATTCACATTTTTGCAATGTATACCTCGTTGCCATAAATCAAATGCTCCATCAAATGTATTTTCTTTGAACAATCCATTTTTTATTTTATCAAATGTATATCCTGCTATAGCACCTATGAAAGTTTGGGCCGCTGCTTCTAACAATGGGGTTGCAATTAAACTTATCATTCTACACCTCCATACAAACTAATAATTTATAGTTATCCTTTATTAAAACTCCTTTCAAAACAGAGGTGTTCTAGATATATTGTATATGCAGGTGATTTGATTGACATCAAAGAATCAATAATATTAGAATTTTTTGAAGTAAAATATCAGTGTTGTATAATCTGGTGGGTGTGGAACACTATATATATGCGACAGATAAGGGCAAACAGTTCCTTTAAGCTATTACAAACAGTTCTGTTTTTTACAATCGAGTAGGAGGCTATAGCATTCTAAGCAAAAAAAAGTCCCTCACCTTATATAGGTGGGGGACTTCCTTTCTCGGTTAGCAGAAGGGGTAATTCCTGTTGTGCCAAAAGGCTCTTAGAAACCGTTATTTGTTAATAGTTTACATTAGAGTACAAATATTAGTGAATTTTACCCTATATTACCAAAAGTATCAACACACAAAAACAAATATGATATAGGCTTTAATAATAGCATTACACTACAAAATTGGATTTTTTCTGAGGTCTATTCCAAAATTGTTGTTGTTTCTTTCAAATAAACAATCGTCCAAAGCTCCAAACTGACCAACAACACTTATAATATTCGTTTCCGCCATTCTATACTTTTCTTCAGCATAATTATAAGCACAATTCACAATCGGAGTAATTATAATTTTGCACGCAGGTGTCAACGAAAATATGTAAACCATACATACAAATAACGCTCTAAAAAACCAATGTGCAGTTTTTGTTTCACTCCCATCCAATGCAAAAGAACGCTTTATATCGCCTGCCAAGTTAAAAGCCAATTTAAAAATTATAATATCTATAATTTTCAAGATTACCGTTGTAACAATTGTACCAACAATAAGATGCCAGACATCATCATAATAAAATTCAAGATTAATTTTTAGGCTTAAAACAGCATATATTGTCCAAAAAAATTTTGCCAAAACATCAACCTCCCTATTCGCTTTTCTTTTTAACCTCTGCTTCATACAATTGCTCAGTTAATTCCGATTTCAACCATGTATCATTAAGCATTTTAATAAACACCTCAACCTGCTTTTTGGTTTCAAGAACGATTTTATTATCCACTATTTTCAGTTTGTTTGAATAAGTTGGCGATGTTTTAATCTTATTTAATAGAACTTTAGGTTTCATATTTAACACAGGAGAAGATTTTATCTGCATCATTTTTTTTGCATATGTAAGCTTATCTCCTTCTACATATTTCTGTATTTTGTCCATACTATCAACTATTCCTATGTCATTAACAGTATTCATCACCTTCGCAGCTTCACTACGTATGAATTTACTAAACCCAAAATTGCGTTGCATAATATCAATATCATTTGTAATAATATTCCCATTTACAATCATAAAATTAATTTTGGAGGATATAGAAAACAAAGGTTTTTTCATTTCTTTAAAAAGAGTACCCTCCTGTGTCAACAGAAAACCTAAGCCTGATTTATTAGGAATAGCAATTGAATATATATATTGATACCCCCACACAGTATCAGTTCCTTTTTCAAATTTAAACAAAACACCCATCAAATCATTGATTTCGGAAATATCAAAACCTGTAATGTTTTCGTCATCCTCTTTAAGCATATCGAAGGGATGATATTCGTCATCTTGATTAATTACATAAAATTTACGCTGATTATCTGCAATATTTTCATATGATGTATATTCTGCTTCGTCTGCCAAATAATTACTACGAATATAATCATGAATTTTAACCCTTATTTTTTCTTTGAATCCTGTATTACTTTTATCAGGAGTATTTTCATCAAGCAAAAGCTTCTTAACTTTCCTGTTTGATTTTAATAAAACAAATGTATTAAAACTGTAATTATCATCTTTAAACATGTTCTTTATTACATCAACAACATCCAAAACAACCACCTCTTATCATTATCAAAAGTATCAATCACTCAAAGTCAAATCGTTTGTTCTCCTGTGATTTATCACGATTACTACGTTTCACATTATAAACAAAATATACATGATCTGAAATCTCCTTGTATTTAACGCCTTTATCTATGTCAAGCTTACCATACGTTATACCAATACGCGTATCTGGTTTTCCCGAAAACTTAAAACTAAATATTTTATATCCCAATATTATTAATACCGGATTTTGATAGAATAAATTTGTCTTTTTTAATAACTTGACAATTATTGCAATCAAAATTATAAAAATAAGCATATCCCTAAAGCTTTCAACCTTTGTTAACATAGGGTATAAATAAGTAACAAAAAAATTTAGTCCTGTTTCCGTTTGTTCTGCTAGTATTACAATTTTATCAGTTTCGGTAAATCCGCCACCTTGTGCTAATTTAAAAATATACGTATAAATGAATCCCAAAGCCATAAAAAAAATACAAGCAACCATCATTACGAAATGATAGAATTTACAACATTTAAAAAGAGGAACAATGGAATCTCCGAGAATAATTCCACTAATTTTGAAAGAAATCCATTCAAGAGAGGCGCAATCCCAATGGCTTATCAACAATAATAATACAAGCGGAAAAAAAGATATTACTATCAATCTGTATTTCAAAGTTTTATCCATTACACTATTACACCTCTCTTTTACAGCAAAGTGTTAATTGTTATATACACTTTATTTATGCTTATTTTTTTACATATAAATATATGTTTAACGAATGGACTTATTCATTATATCCCATACTTGCAATATATAACCATTAATTAGAACACTTAAATAAAGTATGTAAGTAAATCGTTTATTCAATCTGCTACATAGCTTATATAATAGAGATATGTATTTGTTGTATCCTTAGTTAAGGTATAAGTGCCACCCT
>CALIRN010000360.1 GCA_938042265.1 uncultured Eubacteriaceae bacterium | reverse complement strand
TAGTACTGTAAATCACCGGGGGTAATGTCGGCAACCGCCTTTGCAAGATAACCTCTCAACGGGTCCAAAAGCTCCTGTGAATGCAAGGCCTGATGCTCAAGCTGAGCCTTAACCGTATCAATAATTTCAGGATTTCTGTGACCGCAGGTGTAAATACCAAAGCCGCCTAAGCAGTCGATAAATTCCTCACCGTAAAGACCCTCGCAAATACTGTCGTGATCTCTCCATTCTACGGTTGCCGAGTTTGTTGAAACCGACTTTCTGTATTTAAGCCAGCCCGGGCTTACGTAATTATCAAAATAATTTACCGTATCCTTGGTTATCTGCTCCTTATCCGCATCTGAAACCTCGTCCTGATGAATATAGCCGATAACCCTTTCCAAATCCTTGCTTACCTGTTCATAACTCATAAATAAAACCTCCTTAAAAAAGCCATGCAGCTTACTGTCTTAAAGATAATCGGTTTACCCTTAAGACGATAAGCCGTATGCCGATATGAAAAAACGGGGTGATTTAAACATCGCCCCGTCACTTGTTATGGTTATATTATATAATTGGCATAATACTGTTTCAATCCGCTCAAATAACCATTTTTATAATATATTTTAACCATATATAATTATTAATAATTATTATTTATAACCCTTTGAGCAAAAAAATTAACAAGCTTTAACACTAAATAATTACTGTTTCATCCGCTTTCCGTAAGCTTTTCTGCAGGCAGAAATATTTCAAACTCCCGCCGTGCTTAACCCTGCCGCCTCTTCAATAATAGCCCAAAGCTCCTCCTTACCGCTTTTATTTTCGCTTGAAAATGGAATAAGTATATCTCCCTTTTCAAGACCCAATCCATCGGAAAGCATTTTTTTATGCTTTGGGAGCTGGCTCCTTTTCAGCTTATCGCTTTTTGTTGCCACTACTATAATCTTATGACCGTAGTGCTTAAGCCAGTCATACATCATTTTATCGTTTACACCCGGCTCATGCCTTATATCCACAAGTATAATTATTGCCTTAAGGCTTTCTCTTTTAATCAGATAATCCTCAATCATTTTTCCCCATTTGGCAATTTCGCTTTTTGGCGCCCTTGCATATCCGTAGCCGGGCAGATCCACAAAGTATAGGGTGTCCTCAACATTGTAAAAGTTGATTGTTCTGGTTTTGCCCGGATTTTGGCTTGTTCTGGCAAGGGCCTTTCTGTTTATCATTGTATTTATAAGGGAGCTTTTACCCACGTTTGACTTACCTGCAAAAGCTATCTCAGGCATGGTTTCCTCAGGGTACTGTGCCTTTTTAACGGCAACAGCCGCAAGTGCCACGTTGTTTACATTCATAGCTGTTCCTCCTTTACCAGTGCATTTTCAAGCACAGTATTCATATTATCCGCAAGAACAAAGTCAATACCCTCCTTAGCATAATCAGGTATTTCCTCCAAATCGGCACTGTTATCAATCGGAATAATTACGGTTTTAACACCTATCCTTTTTGCCGCAAGCACCTTTTCCTTAAGACCGCCGATAGGCATAACACGTCCTCTTATATTTATCTCACCTGTCATGGCAATATCATGCCTTACGGGCACCTCTGTCAAAGCTGAAACAAGTGCGGTTACCATTGTTACTCCTGCCGATGGCCCGTCCTTGGGAGTTGCGCCCTCAGGGATATGTATATGCACATCCAGCTTGTCAAAGGTCTTTGCTATACCCAGCTTACCGCTGTTTGCACGTACATAGCTCATAGCGGCAATACTGCTTTCCTCCATAACCTTACCTACATTGCCGGTAATTTTAACCTCACCCTTGCCGGGATAGGTATTAACCTCCACCTCAAGGGTTGTTCCTCCAACGGCTGTCCATGCAAGACCTCTGCACACACCAACCTCACTTCCCTTATTAAGGCTGTCATTTTTATAAATATGCCTGCCCAGATAATCAGATATGTTTTTATCACTTACGGTTATACCCTCTCCCCCCGTAAGCCTGCTTTTAACGGCAATACGACAAAGCTTTTCGATACAGCGCTCGGTCTGTCTTACTCCCGCCTCTCTC